>QCVY01000012.1 GCA_003208695.1 Prochlorococcus sp. AG-686-P16
CTGGGTAGCTAATAACCTTTTTTGATATTGCACCGATACCGATAGCAACTATTCCAATACCTAATATTGCTTTTGATCTTTTGCTCGCAAGTAGAGATTTCATTGAGGTTTTGTATTTTCTAAATAATAGTAATATTGAATTTTATTATGTGTATTTTAATTAGCCTCTGGAGCAAAAAAAATGAGCTGCTTATTACAGCAGCCCTAGTTGATTTTTAAAAACAATTGCTAGTCGTTTTTATTTACAAAAAATGGATTTCTGATGCTTAAGTCAAAACCCATTATCATCACGAGCCGAATCATTAACTGACTCTCTTGAATGAGTAGTTGTCTAAGCTCTTGAAACGAATGCCACTTATGGCTCCTTATAGCTCGCGAAGTTTTTAAAAGTTCTTTAACAAGCTTTTCAAGATCGTTTGTCACTAATCCTTTGGGATTGCGTGTTCTTGTCCGTTCCATATTTGGAAGATGTGCCTAAATTTATTCAAATCCTTATCCAAAAGAATCTGAGTTTCATCTACGCTTTCCAACTTGATTAGACATTTGCAAGTTAAGCTCTTAACGTCCTGAACTTCTTCATAAAGTTTTTGGAGATTAATTGCAAGAATTTCTGAATTTTCTTGATTTGCTTCAATACTAGAATTTATTTGTTCTAGCATTTCTTTTTGCATATCTTGATGGATTCGAATTTGTCCTCTTGAATCGAGTTTGATTCGAACATCCTTTCCAAAATATTTCTTTATTTGGTCAGGATCATCATCCCATTTCTCATAAGGTTGCAAACATGGATATGTTTGGTTGTTCCTTTCAAGTTTTAGGACGTTGTAACCTGACTTCCCATTTCTGGGTTTTGGCTCAGAATAAATTATTCCAAGCAATTTTGCAGTCTCAAAGACTGGCTGAACCTCTGTTGAAGTAGTCATTGGATAATGTAAGAATCGTTTTTATATTTTTCGTAATCAAATTTTGGGAGACCGTCTGGATACTCGGTTGCAATTAACTCTTCTTGAAGGAAGGAAATTAATTCATCAAGTTCCTTTGCAATATGCTGACATCTAACATGCTCAGCAGTTTGGGCTTTAGTTAGTCCAGCTTTGACTGCACTCATTCTTGCTCTTTCAGGATCAGGCATTAACCTGTGCCTACGATCAATCCCATACCTAGTGTCACGTCTTACCATCGCCATAACACGATCAACATTTATATCTTTATGAACTAGTTTTTTAACTCTAGTTTTTATAGGACGATAATCGTCTTCAATATAAACTTTTTTGTTTTCAGGTAAGTCGTTGTAAAACATGACAAGTCAGAGGGTAAGTGAGAATGAATTAACTCTTAAGGGTTATTCGATTACTAACTGACGCTCTGACAGTGAGGAGGTGGAACTTAATCCACTCTTTATCAGGTCTTGTTAAATAAAATATATCATGATTTTAAATATCTGCACAAAAATATTTTTAAAGGTTTAGGTCACTTAGTTTTATAAAACTTCAATTGACAGTGGATTTAAACTGAGGCTCAATTAGCTAGTTTTAGGACAGTCTAGTAAAAGCATTAGACGCAAAGAAATAATTATTTAATTCTTACCTTAAAGAACTTAAAAAATTTAATAAAAACGTTTGATCGTATTAGAAGGAACTTTTACTGGAACCAAAGATTCACCGTAGTGTGATTCGGCTGATCTCATCAGCAGCCAGTAAAAGAAATTAACTAAAGCAGTCTCCACGAAGATTTAGTAACTGACCTAAATAACCTCAATCGAAGTGTATTAGCAATATACAAAACTCTTATGTCAACCTATTAAAACATTTGTATCAGCACAAACTATTTCAAAGCCCTAGAACTTGTTCTAAAAACCGTTCTTAAAACTGTTCCAGCTAAAACAAATTTCTCAGGTTAAACCCCTCTTGCAGTGTCAATCACGGGCTTATACAGAGAAAGCTCTAAACCTCTACTATCACTACCTTTTAACGATCCCTTATATATAGAGAGAAAAGCAATCCGACACTATTAGAGAGAGAACTTGTAAACCTTTGCTATGATTAGCGAGTGAGCGGTCACCCACCTTAAGGGAGAAAAGCAAGGGACGACTTATACAGAGAAAAACTCTAACCCCTAGTATGACTAGTGAGTGAGCGGACACGCACCTATACAGGGAGAAAAGCAATGGCGCCCTTATACAGAGAAAAGAGCGAGGGACCCCCTATACAGAGAATACAAAAAATACAACAAGCATTCCTAACTAAAAATTGACTGACCAGCAGACCTAACTAACTGCTATTACTACCGTATTGAGGCGGGCGGTAGTTCTTATACAACAGAGGCGGAGCCTAACTTCGTTAACCTGATATCCTCAGAGAACGAAGTGAGCGGGTGAATGGATATCCTGTTAACACTTTCTCTAACCTTCTCTCCACTACCTCTAACTACTTTATCCAGTATCATCCATTAACATCAGTGAGTGAAGGAGAGAGTTAGTAGAGAGGAAGTAGAGAGGAAGTAGAGAGGAAGTAGAGAGTTAAATTATCTTCGATAGACTCTCTTATTCATTGGGAATGCCAAATTATCATCAAACTGCTTATCACTTTGGTATTTAAATTCCCTATAGTTTCCTGAATCTGGGCAATACTGCTTTTCCTTTTTCTTCAAGTAATTTCTCAAATAATCCCACTCTTTAATTCCTATAGATTTACCAACCTGATTACTAATTGAGTTAAGAATATAAACCAAATGATCCAACCCCAAACGATCATTTGTAGTCTCTTTACCTATTACCATGGCATATTTAGAATTCTTCTCACAAAACAATCTAAATAGCTTCTCATCTTTATCTTCTACTGCAATCAAATAATGCTTAGCCATGTCATTTAAAGTAAAAACAATACACATAGATAATAACTTGCAATAACTACTTTTATTCAATTTTTTCTATCTTTATTTTAACTGTCCATATACGTACTATTTATTATCAGTATGTATATATCTAGTAGCAGCAATGTTTAATTTTTCTGTCCACTATCGCACGGAGTAATAGTTGGTTACATTCCTAATAATTCAAAAATGAGGACTCTTTAAAAGAACATTGTTCTTACTTGAATTAATCACTATCATGCCTCTAATTAGTGCAACTTGATGCTTTGGCTTTAATCCAATGTTCTGAATGTAAAAGTCGAATTTCTGATCAAGCTATGACTTGTCCCAATTGTGGATGTCCTACTTACTTGGCTTATAAAACAAAAAGGAAAAAAGATAAATATATTAAATGGGTTGTTTTCTATTTAATTGGAATTTTGCTCATAAGAATTGCTATATGGATGTGGAATGTCCCAGAACAATATAATTACTACGGAACATTACCTATAATACTTTTTTTATCGTCTGGTTATTTTTTTATGGAGCCATTCAAATTCAAAGAACCATGGGAAGATTAGATGATCAGACCTGTTTCAGAAGAAGCTTTTTTTAAAATTTTGCAATCATATCATTTGCAACTATGGCATGGAGATATAAGGAAAGTTTTATATCCAGCGACTATTCAAACTTTAGTAAATATCGGTACGGATACTGACCCAAATGCTTTTCATCCAGATGACTTTGACGATTTTATTGATGAGCAGGTTAAACGTATATATGATAATTGCAACTCCCTTGAAGGGCTAACCACATATATCAAAGAGAATATTCTTGACGAAACTGATGAAGATAGAGCTAGATATTGGATGATAGGAGATACTTACGAACTAGATGGAGAAATAGGCTCATGTGATTATGAAGATTTAGAGTCTTTCATCGATGAGGTAAATTTTACTCAAGTAATAAAAATACTTAACAAATGCTGGGACAGAGCTTGTAAAACTGAGAAAATCTTTCCAGAAGACGAGGCAATGAATGACAGAAGGAATGGATTTATAGCTTGTGATTAAAATTTATTCCTACAAGATTGCAAAATTATGCCTAGATGTATTTAATAAAACGCTTACTACTTGCAGATCTATTAGTTATAAATTCCAAGGCGAACTAAAATGAAGAGTATCTTCAGCATTTTATATGGTTAATGCATCTCTTAATTGGGCTTCACTCGTTGGAATCCTATTAGTATTATTGTGGCTTCCCGCCTCGGTTTCAGGTGTCTTTCAAATCTGGTTTACTTTAAATCGCAGAGCAGATACATCTCCAAGAATATTAATTAAAACCTTTTTTAAAATATTTCAAACAATTGGAAGGGCTTTTGTAATACCTTCTGCTGGAGTTATTTTCTTCTTACAAGGTTGGAGGTTAGATCCAATACTCCAATTGGCATGTATCTTATTAGGTATTGGGATTGCAGTAGAAATTGTTCCAACGTTTATAGATGATTATCATGGATGGAGAAAAAGAACTGGAAGGGCAAAGGCATCAATTATTGTTAATTCTCAACCTGATGATTCAGTAGAAGAAAATTAATGAGACGCTTACTAATTCCACTACTAGCGGCTCTCACTTTACCTACTAATATTTTTGCAAAAGAAGTAATTAATTCAAATTTACCAGATTTATATACTGCAGGTTCAATAGCTGCAGGAAAAATTGTACTTGAATGTAGAGAGCAAATAGAAGGATCTTTTAATAAACAAGAAAAAAATAAAATTTTAAAAGAATTAGAAATCTCGAAAGAAGAGTTGTTAGACCCATTAGTAAATCTTTTATCCGATAAATTTAAACCTATCCTTTTGAAGGATTGCAATCTTGACTCACAAAAAGGACAGGAAATACTTTCTAAAGTAAGAAATGAATATAAATTTAATTTCGATCAAAAAAATAAAAGATTAACCGATATTACTTTCCAAGAATTTAGACAAGTTACAATAATATTCGCTTTAAACAAATGCCGATTAGAAAAAGGAATATTTCAAACAGAACAAGAGTATAGGAGTAATATTAACAATACATTTGTTGAGATTAAATTACCTCAAAAATTCATGATGCATAAGCCAGCAATTATTGCTAGTACTAAGATTAAAAAATATTTAAATGACGAATGTACAAATTTTATTATTCCTAACAAACAACTTAATGAGAAGATTCTTCAATATTATGAGTAACAATAGATCTAATCTTACTAATAACGCTAATTTCTAAACTCTGAAAAATTTCAACATAAATTTATCAGGACATATTTATAATTCAGTACGGTCGCATTGACCCCGTGCCACCCCATAGAAAACTACACAGACATAACTAAACAATTAAAACTTAAACAAATGGACAGAACACAACAAATAAAAGAAGCTCATCCTTGGCTTTCCTATGAAGAAGTAGTGAAGGTTCTTCTCTACCATCATCAGGGTTCAACGTGGATACAAAACCTAAAGAGTGACAAGCTTGAGAGGTCGATGGAAGCCTTCACAAAGCTTCTTAAATCGAAGACTATGAAAGCCCTTAAACCCTTTGTAGATTACGTTCTAGGCGTTTACTACAGCGGTGTAGATAAGTATGGTAATCAGATAGAAGTAAGCAAAGAGTCCTTCGAGAAAAGATGGAATAAAGCTAGAGCAATCTTACTAACAAGCAAATAAGTTTATTGACCTTTGCCCTTTACCAATGATATAAATATTAGTACACTTGTACTAACTAATCATGGAGGACTGGCAGGAATGGGAATACTTCGACTATCACGGAGAGCTGAAAAGCAAACGCACAAAGATTTGCATTACTTGCACTCACTTTCGCTACAGCACGACAGATCAATGTGTAACTATCTTGACTTGTCCCTTTCACCAGAAGCTTATTCCTCAAGGAGAACACTTAATTAAGGGATGCAGTTACTGGAGGAAAGACATTAAGATTTTCGCTCCAGAAGCGGCTTAAGATTTACTAACTTTCCTCTAGTAAAAGTGTGCAGGCATCTCATGCCAAAGGATCTACTGATTAAGTTTGGGTAATTATAAAAATAAGTTTGGGTAGCTCCTATCCCAACCCAAGAAGAACATAGTCATAGAAACACTTTCTCAGTAAAGATAAATTAATGAGAATTAAATAAAAAAGTTTATGAATAGCGATCTGTTGCCTACAAGATTAAACGGTAAGATTTAAATAATTAGGGATTGGATGCGGGTTTAAAAAACTGGACAGCAGATCCCTTCAGAAATTAAGAGTTACCCAAACTTTACCCAAACCATCAATATTTACCAGAACCTATGACAGTCAAAGAACCTAACTACTGGCTAATGAAAAGTGAGCCAGAGGCTTACAGTATTGATACTCTTAAAAAAGATAGGGTTACTTTATGGGACGGTATCCGGAATTATCAGGCGCGCAATTTCATGAGAAGAATGGCTCTTGGAGATAAAGTATTTTTTTACCATTCAAATTGCAAACCTCCTGGAATCGTTGGATTTATGGAGGTTATCGATCTAAATATTGTTGATCCAACTCAATTCCAAAAAGAATCAAAATATTATGACCCTAAATCAATTCCAGAGAAACCAAGATGGGATTGCGTGAAAGTTAAATATCTTTTTAAAGCAAAAAAATTCTTTAGTTTACCTGAATTAAAAATTTTATTTAATGAGGAAGAACTTTTACTAGTAAAGAAAGGTAATAGATTATCTATAATTCCAGTAAAATTAGAAACGGCTAAATTAATTTTAGAAAAAATAAAATAAAGTCAATTCTCGATTAGTTATCTAAATCCATAGAAAACATTTTACCTATATATATTCTGGTTAGCTCCCTATTTTGAAATCCCTTTTGCATCAAAAATCCAGCGATTGCGGCTTGTAAAATTCTATATTGATCCCAATTAGGATGATCCTCAACGAATTTACTCATAGCTTGTTGAAGATTTTCATGAAGGTCGCACTTAAAACTAATTATTTCTTCTTTATTGTTGATATATTTCTGATTAACATCACAGTTTAATTCTTGCATAATTCAAAAAAGGGGAGAAAGATCAATTGACTTAGGAGTAGTTTTCTCTAAAAAAAGTAAATAGTCAACTTTTCATATTTATATATGTCTCATTCGTATTAGAGATGAGACCCCTTTGATAGACTTAGTTTCCATAGAAATTTATCTAAACAATATAAATCTTATAAGTAATATAAAAATTTCTTATCTTTACGAGTTTTCCACATAAGGTTGACCTACAAATATTTTTTAGAAATTAGCTGTGGAAAAGATGTGAAAAAAGAATTATTGATCGGGGAATTTTTTCTAGTAATTTCCAATTTAATTAATTTTTCAATCCATTGATTCCCACATTTTTTTTATTTCATAAAATAAATTTTCAGCTATTGGTATAGGCCAATACATTTCAAATGATCGAGTTTGTTCTGAGCTTTCAAATATTAATCTTAAGTTCCATTCATATTTTTTACCTTCCAATTCTGCGTACCAAGGTAATTGTTCTATTTCTAAATTAATAAACTCTTCATCCATTAATTCATCCTTTATTTCCAACAATTGATTATTCAGTTTTATAAGTAAATTATATAGCAATTCGAATTCATGTTTTTGTAACTCAATAGCCCAATGATTTACACCAATCAAAAAACAAAATTTACCTTTTTTTGTATCTTTACTTAATCTCCAATTATTTTCTTCAACTGTCAAAACTAACCGGGCAGTAAGTCTGGTTGATCTTGTTCGTCACTTAATTCAATAATAGATCGTTGAACTGGTTTAATAGCTGATTCTTCTAATAATCCATCAAAATCATCAAACCTTCTTTGTTTGGCTCTAAAAGCAATTCTTACAGTAGTTAAATATCTATTAGTAGATTTCCTTATTAAACTTTCGCCTCTTTTTGCAAGATCATTGTGATCAATATTGGAATTATTTGATACGTTCATAAAAAGATATTTTTAGATTTACTGTATAGTTTACATTAATATTAACACCATTAAAATTATAAATTTTCAAACGAACTTAAAAAAATAATAAGAAATTTGTTATGGAAAATAATTGTTCAGGAACTCTTGCTCTTGATTTAGGAAATACTAATACGGTATTAGCTTTTCAAGATGAGAATAATAGTGATTTTATTTTAATAGAAATACCTGGTATTACTTCTTCTCCTGGAGTCGTCCCATCAGTAGTTTGGTTCGAAGGAGAAGACAATGTTGCAAGGATAGGATTGTCTGCATTGAAAAAGAAAAATTTATCTTATTCAGAAAAATATTTTCATTCAAATTTTAAAAGATTAATTGGTAATCCTCTTGAAAGGCAAAAAGAGAAAGTTTTAAGTCCCATCGAAACAGGTGAAAAATTTTTCAAAATTCTTTGGGAAAATATTCCAAAAGAATTAAGCATTAAAAGGCTTGTTTTAACTGCCCCAATTGACACTTATAAGGGTTATAGAAAGTGGTTAATAAGTCTATGTGAAAGTTTACCTATTAATGAAATAGCACTAGTTGATGAACCCACTGCCGCTGGGATAGGCATGAATGTTCCATTGGGTTCAATTATTATGATTATCGATATTGGCGGGAGTACAATCGATATGAGCGTAATCAAAACACAAGGTGGTGAAGGTAAATCCGTTCCTATTGCAGAGCTATTGAAGTTTCAAGGAAAGGATGTAAGTGCAATATCAAAGCAAAAATTAAGATGTGCGGAAATAATAAGCAAATCGGGTTCAAAATTCGGAGGTAAAGATATAGATCAGTGGATTGTTAATTACTTTTTACCCTCTAATAAAGATGAGAGAAATCTTTCCATAGCAGAAAAATTAAAATGTAAGCTTAGCGGCCCAGAAATTGAATCTGAGAGAAGATATCTTATCTCATTATTTACAGCAGAGAATGAAGAAAAAGAATTTTTTATGAGTAAAGAAATATTTGAAAAGATTTTGATGGAGAATAATCTTTTAAGTCACTTAAATTTTCTACTTAAGGATTTATTAAATGAAGCTAGAGGTAAATTTTTTAATAAAGATGATTTTAACTCTTTGATTTTGGTTGGAGGAGGAACACAAATTCCATTAATAAAAGAGTGGATCGCAAATGAGATTTCAGGAATACAAATCAAGTCTCCGCCACCGATTGAATCAATAGCAATAGGAGCTCTTGCTATGACTCCTGGAGTAAAGATTAAAGATATCTTAATTAAAGGGATATCTATTAGATTATTTAACAAAAGAGAACAAAAACATTTCTGGCATCCAATTTTTTATAAAGGCCAAACATGGCCTACAGAAAAACCATTTGAGTTAATTCTTCAAGCTAGTAAAGATGGTCAGAAAATTTTCGAGATAATTATTGGAGAGACTAAAACAAAAAGAAATTTTGATGTAATTTTTGAGAATGGATTACCAAAGTTATCAGAATTTCAAAATGAAGAAGAAGTTTTTAAATGGAATAAAAAACCTACACAAATAAACTTGAACAATGAGTGTAAAATTGGAGAAGATAGTTTAAAACTTTATTTTAGTATTAAAAAAGATTCATCTCTTTATCTCAGATGTCTAGATATTAATGAGAAAGAATTAGGTGAATTTAATTTAGGAAATATCTTTTAAACTTTATTCAAAAAGATACCCTCTTCACCATCAACTTCTTTAAGACATAAATGAACAGTTTCTTTTTTGCTAGTCGGAACTTTTCTCCCACAAAAATCAGGCTGAATTGGGAGTTCTCTATGACCTCTATCTATCATTACTAATAACATAATACTTCTCGGTCTTCCCCATAAAAGAAGAGCCTCAATTGCAGCTCGAATTGTTCTTCCTGTATAAATAACATCATCAATTAATACAATATCTTTTTTTTCTATTGATGTAGGAAAATCAGTTGCCTCTATTAAACGAGTTCCAACTCTATTTTGATCATCTCTATACAAAGTCGGATCAATTATTCCTTTATTTACATTCACTCCTGTTTTATCCAATATTTCTTTTCTCAAAACTTCAGCGAGATGAACTCCTCTCGTCGGGATGCCAACCAATAAGAGGTTTTCTAAACTTGAGATCTTTTCTATAATTTCAAAAGTTAGTCGAGAGAAAGTTTTTCTTAGCTCATCTTCAGTTAGTATTATGATTTTTTTATCTGGATTGGACATAATTCATCTAAAAATTAACTTTATTCAATATCCTTAATAAATTAGCAAAAGCTAACTAAATTACATATAAATTGTATGGAACAGCTTTTACGGCTAAATTAAAGATTACTTCTTTAAAACCCTGCTTTTAATTAAGAGATGTCAAAGTTTAGCAGCAAGAATATAAATAAAATAAAAGTTCCTGAGAGTCCAGTAGTTCTCGCAATTCTTGACGGATGGGGACATCGTGAAGAAAATTTAGACAATGCCATAAAAAATGCCAATACTCCTGTAATGGATTCTTTATGGCATGCGTATCCTCATACTCTTATTAATGCGAGTGGAGCTGATGTGGGTTTACCAAATGGTCAAATGGGTAATTCTGAAGTTGGTCATCTCACAATTGGATCAGGGAGAATCATTCAACAAGAACTTGTAAGGATTACAAATGTTGTGAAAAACAACCAATTAACTCAAGTACTTGAGTTAAAGGAAATAGCTAATTCAATTAAGAAAAAAAAGGGTACCTTACACATAACTGGTCTATGCTCAGATGGAGGGGTTCATAGCCACATTGATCACTTACTAGGATTAATAAAATGGGCTTCTGAAGAAGGTATAAAAAAAGTAGCTATTCACGTTATTACTGATGGTAGAGATACTCCAGCAAAAAGTGCTTATAAATATATAAGTCAAATAGAAGATTGCATAAAAGAATTTAATGTAGGAGAAATAGCATCTATATGTGGCAGATATTGGATAATGGATAGAAATTTAATATGGGAAAGAACAGAAAAATCTTTTATAAATTTAACTGATCCAAATATTAAGGTGACTGATATTTCCCCTGAAGAATATTTAAATAAAAGTTATAGCGCAAATATTACAGATGAATTTTTAGAGCCTATAAGAATATCTAAAAACTTTTTAAAAGATGAAGATAGTTTAATTTGTTTTAACTTCCGTCCAGATAGGGCTAGACAAATAATAAAGGCTCTTTCGGAAAAAGAATTTGATAAATTTAAAAGAAAAAGTATCCCTGATGTAGATATATTAACTTTCACTCAATATGAAGCAAATTTGCAAGTTAAGGTAGCATTCCCTCCTGAGTCTCTCAACAACTTTATTGGCCAAATAGTTTCAGAGAATGGACTTAAGCAATACAGGACAGCAGAGACCGAAAAATATCCGCATGTTACTTATTTTTTTAATGGAGGAGTAGAAGTTCCCTCGCCAGGAGAACAGAGACATTTAATTCCATCACCAAGAGTTGCAACTTATGATATGGCTCCTGAAATGTCTGCTGAAGAATTAACTATTAGTTGCTCAAATGCTATAAAAACTGGACAGTATTCTTTTGTAGTTATAAATTTTGCTAATCCTGATATGGTTGGGCATACAGGTAATATGGCCGCAGCTATAAAGGCCATCGAAACCGTCGATAGATGTATAGGTAAAATAGTAAATGCTACAGGAGAAATGGGAGGAAGTATTCTTATCACTGCAGACCATGGCAACGCTGAACTAATGAAAGGTCCTGATGGAGAACCCTGGACAGCTCATACAATTAATAAAGTCCCCTTAATTTTTATTGAAGGTGAGAAAAGAAAAATTCCAAATATGGGTAATGAAATTTTTTTGAGAGAGAATGCTGGATTAGCAGATATTGCTCCAACATTATTGCAATTATTAAATCTTCCTATTCCAAAAGAGATGACAGGAAAATCACTTATTAAAGAAATCGAATTAAAAGGATTCAATAAAGTCGTCCAACATGTTTAAATTAAATAAATAACAAATTCAAAATATGAGTCAAATATTTACTTGGATATGGGTTGGTTCTGGAATACTACTAATACTTTTAGTTTTGCTTCATAGTCCCAAGGGAGATGGCATGGGTGGAATAGCAGCGAGTGGAAGCTCAATGTTTACTAGCGCCAGCAGCGCTGAAGCATCACTAAATAAAATTACTTGGACTATTTTGATTATATTTTTATCTCTTGCAATCATTCTTAGTGCAGGTTGGATATAGAAGAATCAAATTTACCTATATTTAAAAATATCTTTTGAAACAAAAAAAGGGATTGTTTAAACAATCCCTTGAAAACTAAAATTTATTGTTTTTTAGTAATCGAAATCCCCTCCCATTCCTGGAGCTCCAGCTGGTGCTGCATCTTTTTTCTCTGGCAAATCAGCGACTATACATTCGGTGGTAAGTACCATTCCTGCTATAGATGCTGCATTCTGTAATCCTGAACGAGTAACTTTTGCAGGATCAACTATTCCAGCTGCAGACATATCGACATACTCTCCAGTAGCTGCATTAAATCCATCATTAAATGGTTTTGATTTGACATTTTCCGCAATTACAGCTCCATTTGAACCTGCATTCTCAGCAATTCTCATAAGAGGAGCTGTTAATGAAGCCTCAACAATATTAGCTCCTATTAATTCCTCTCCAGTTAAAGCTTTTTCAGCCCATTCCTTAAGAATTGGAGCCAAGTGAGCAAGAGTTGTTCCGCCTCCTGGAACGATACCCTCTTCAACAGCAGCTTTTGTTGCATTAATAGCATCCTCTAAACGAAGTTTTTTGTCCTTCATTTCAGTTTCGGTAGCTGCTCCAACTTTGATAACTGCAACACCTCCAGCCAGCTTAGCTAAGCGTTCTTGAAGTTTTTCTTTATCGTAAGAAGAATCAGTTTCATCCATTTGTTTTTTAATCTGATCACATCTTGCAGTAACAGCCTTCTCATTACCCTCTGCGACTATAGTTGTAGTCTCTTTATTGATAGTAATTCTTCTGGCAGTGCCTAACATTTCTAAAGTGGCATTTTCTAATTTCAAGCCTGCATCTTCAGTGATTAGCTGACCATTAGTCAAAACAGCCATATCTTCGAGCATAGCTTTTCTTCTATCTCCAAATCCTGGAGCCTTAACTGCCGCAACATTAAGTACACCTCTCAATCTATTAACTACTAGAGTTGCTAAAGCTTCCTTTTCAATATCCTCAGCGATAATAACTAGTGGCTTTCCCGTTTTAGCTATTTGCTCTAGAACTGGAACTAAATCTTGTACTAATGCAATCTTTTTATCAGTAAGCAGAATATAAGGCTCATCTAAAACTGCCTCCATGCGCTCAGTGTCTGTTGCAAAATATGGAGAAATGTAACCCTTATCAAATCGCATTCCTTCTGTAACTTCTAGCTCAGTAGTCATTGATTTCCCTTCTTCAAGAGAAATAACACCTTCTTTACCAACTTTATCCATTGCGTTAGCAATCATTTCGCCAACTTCTTCATCATTACCTGCAGCTATAGTTCCACATTGCGCTATGGCAGTACTATCACTTATTGGCTTTGAATTCTCTTCTATTTTACCAACAAGGAATTCAGTTGCTTTATCAATACCTTTTTTTAAAGTAATTGCGTTAGCACCTGCTGCTACATTTCTTAAACCAGCTTTAACCATTGCATGAGCTAATACAGTAGCGGTAGTGGTACCATCACCAGCTGCATCATTTGTCTTTGAAGCAGCTTGTCTAATTAGAGCAACACCAGTATTTTCAATATGGTCCTCTAATTCAATTTCCTTTGCAATTGTTACTCCATCATTGATGATTTGAGGAGCTCCAAATTTTTTCTCTAAGACAACATTTCTACCTTTAGGTCCAAGCGTTACAGCTACAGACTCAGCAAGGATATCAATGCCTCTTTCGAGCGCTCTACGAGCTTGCTCGTTGTAAATAATTCTTTTAGCCATGTTAGGCGAGTAATTTAATAATAAGTTTTAATAATTTTTGAAACAAATAAATTAGCCAACTACAGCCAAAATATCTTTTTCTGAAAGCAAGACGTACTCATCTCCTCCCAATTTGATGTCAGTTCCAGCATATTTGCTGTACAAGACTTTATCGCCAATACTCACTTCGGGAGTTTGTCGAGAACCATCGTCGTTAAGCTTCCCAGGACCAACCTGAGCAACTTCTCCTACCTGTGGTTTTTCTTTAGCTGAGTCGGGCAAAAGGATGCCACCAGCAGTTTTTTCCTCAGATTCGGAAACTTTGATAAATATTCTATCTCCCAGTGGTTTAACTGTAGAGACTGTAAGTGAAACAGCTGCCATAGATTAATGGTGGATCATAAATGCGACGCAATGCGTCAAAAAATTGGAAAGAGTTTTCTCTGTCCTTATGATCAACAACATAATCTGTTAAGCGGCAATTAAACCACTCTTCAACTGTGCGGTTGGCCGAACCCAGTTAACGGATATGCCCTCGGGGTGGTAACATTTCGGTTTATGAGCTGTTCTAAAATCAGCTAATCCTCACCAAGTTAATAAAAATGGTAGCAACTCCATCAACTTCAGCACCTGCAAAAGGTGTGGTACGTCAAGTAATAGGTCCAGTTCTGGACGTAGAATTCCCAGCGGGTAAGTTACCAAAAATTTTAAATGCGCTACGAATTGAGGCAAAGAATCCTGCAGGTCAAGACATAGCACTCACTGCAGAGGTGCAACAATTACTTGGTGACCACAGAGTAAGGGCTGTTGCAATGAGCGGAACAGACGGTCTTGTGAGGGGTATGGAGGCAACCGATACTGGGGCACCGATATCAGTTCCTGTAGGAGAGGCGACTTTAGGAAGAATATTTAACGTATTAGGAGAACCAGTAGATGAACAAGGTCCAGTAAAAACTTCCGATACCGCGCCAATACATAGATCAGCACCAAAATTAACTGATTTAGAAACAAAACCTAAAGTTTTCGAAACTGGAATTAAGGTCATCGACTTATTGGCCCCATATAGGCAAGGTGGAAAAGTTGGTTTATTTGGAGGTGCTGGAGTTGGTAAAACAGTACTGATACAAGAATTAATTAACAACATTGCCAAAGAGCATGGTGGTGTATCAGTTTTTGGGGGGGTTGGTGAAAGAACAAGAGAAGGAAATGATTTATACGAAGAATTTAAAGAATCAGGTGTCATTAATGCAGATGACTTATCTCAATCTAAAGTAGCTTTGTGCTTCGGCCAAATGAATGAGCCCCCAGGTGCGAGAATGAGAGTTGGCTTATCAGCATTGACTATGGCTGAACATTTTAGAGATGTAAACAAGCAAGATGTACTTCTTTTTGTAGATAATATATTTAGATTTGTACAAGCTGGTTCTGAAGTCTCAGCTTTATTAGGAAGAATGCCTTCTGCGGTTGGTTATCAACCAACTCTAGGAACTGATGTTGGAGCATTACAAGAAAGGATTACTTCAACACTAGAAGGTTCTATTACATCAATTCAAGCGGTATATGTTCCAGCTGATGATTTAACTGATCCTGCCCCTGCCACAACTTTCGCACACTTAGATGCTACAACCGTTCTTGCAAGAGGTCTTGCGGCAAAGGGTATTTATCCAGCAGTTGACCCTCTAGATTCAACCAGCACAATGCTTCAACCCTCAGTAGTTGGAGATGAGCATTATAAGACAGCTCGTGAAGTTCAATCAACATTACAAAGATATAAAGAGCTCCAAGATATTATTGCAATTCTTGGATTAGATGAATTATCCGAGGAAGACAGATTAACTGTTAGCAGAGCAAGAAAAATTGAAAAATTCCTATCTCAGCCTTTCTTCGTAGCAGAAATCTTCACAGGAATGTCTGGTAAATATGTCAAACTAGAGGATACAATTGCTGGTTTTAATATGATATTGGCTGGTGAACTAGATGATTTACCCGAACAAGCGTTTTACTTGGTAGGTAATATCGACGAAGTAAAAGCCAAGGCAGAAAAAATGAAATCAGAAAAATAAAGTATAAACTTTTTTAAATAATTTTAAACTCTCTAAAAATTTAAATTAATGGCAATTTCACTCAAGGTTTTAGCTCCAAATCAGAATGTTTACGAAGGTGAGGCTGAAGAGGTAATTCTTCCAAGTACCACTGGTCAAATCGGAGTACTTCCTGGACATATATCTTTAGTTACGGCCATCGATATTGGTGTTTTAAGATTAAGAATGAATTCTAAGTGGAAATCTATAGCCTTAATGGGTGGCTTTGCTGAAATAGAATCAGATGAAGTTATAGTTCTAGTTAACAGCGCTGAAATTGGTTCGGAAATTAATATCCAAAATGCTGAAGATGCTCTTAGAAAAGCAAAATCAATAATAAGTAAATTTCCTGAAAATGAGAAAAGTTCAGAAAAGATTAAAGCTCTTGATGAAATATCAAAAGCTGAGGCAAGAATTCAAGCTTCAAAAAATTAAATTTTAAGCAGTTCCACAGAAAGCAACCTCAGGAAACTTGAGCTTCGCTTCTTCCAATTTTTTTGTTTTACCTTCTTCTTGCCAATAATTTATTACTTCAGTAGCTTTATTCAATATTTCAACTCTTTCATTATCTGTAATCCAACTTTTATTCTCTAGCTCGCTTTTTAATTTTTCCCATGCATCATCTCTTGGCCAAAAATAGTAAGCAGTAAGTGGGCTTGGACCTCCTCCAACAATTTGATCAACTGCCAGTGCGACATTATCAGGTAACCATAAAATTTTAATAATAAATCTACCCTCATCTGGTTTTGGTGTATAGCCTGTAGGAACCCCATCTTCATCTCTTTTAGCAGCCGCCAAAACGGCGTTTGCGCCCATCATCCCTGCATTTGGTAAAGTTGTTTTTGATTTTTGAGAAACACTTTTTTGTTCTTGCTGCTCCGGAGCATTCTCATTAACCTTATCTGATGAAGTCATTCAGTATTATTAAGTTTATTTTTATAATTTATCAGCTGATGGACACTAATTGATCATTTTGATCAAAAATTTTTGCTTTTATTTATTGATCATAACTAAAAGTTTATTTTATCTTTCACCAGAAACTTCATAAAAATCATAAATTGTTGTCTCTAAAGAATCCCAAAGATCTTTAGGAATATCATTTTCTTCTGCAAACATTCCAAGCTGACTAGCTAAGCCTCTTGCCTGAGATAATTTGGAATCATAAGAATTAGTTTTATCCATGTTAAATTTTATTCTTATAAAAAAATAAATCTATTAACTGGATAAGTCAAATATTCAACTTTCTATATCAGAAATTTCTTTCAGTGCTGCGAAGCTAAGAATTTCTGGCTCTTTTTCATTTACAAGTACATCATCTTCAATTCTTATTCCTATACCTTTCCATTTTTCATCGATACTAGGTTGCCCTTCTGGGATTGGAATTCTATCACTTATGTAAATACCTGGTTCAACAGTAAGTATCATTCCATTTTGTAAGGGGACATCATATTCTCCCATCCTATATGCCCCAACATCATGAACGTCTAAACCGAGCCAATGTCCAGTTCTATGCATATAAAGATGTTTATAGGATCCGTTTTCAATTATTCCGTCAGTATCTCCTTTCAATAGTCCAATTTCTTTTAATCCCTCTACCAGTATTCTTAAAGCAACATTATGAACATTAGTAGAGTTAGAACCTTTTACAGAATTCTTTATGGCAGTTTTCTGTGATTCTAAAACAATTTCATATATAAGTTTCTGCTCTTTAGAAAATTTTCCTCCGATAGGAATAGTTCTTGTAATATCTCCATTGTAGTAATCAACTAATGAACAACCTGCGTCTACCAATAAT
>QCVY01000013.1 GCA_003208695.1 Prochlorococcus sp. AG-686-P16
CATTTAAATTTACACACTTTAGTATTTATTAATATTCATCGCGTTACACAGGGTGGACTTACTATATTTAGTTTGTCATTATTAAACCAATAAAAAAATTCTTAATGGTTTGCGAAAGCAGCAATAAGTCATATCTTAAATCCCAACATTTAAAGATTATTGGCCAAAATACCTTAAGAGGGAAGGTAAAAATAAGTGGTGCAAAGAATTCCGCATTAGTATTACTTGCGGCTTCATTACTAACTGACGAAAAAATCACATTAGATAATGTTCCTCTTCTGACTGATATTGAGAAAATGGGAAATATACTTAAGAATTTAGGGGTTAAATTACATAATAAAGATCATCAATTAATTATTGATTCCAAGAATATATCCATACAAGAACTTCCATATGAACTCGTAAATGGATTAAGAGCTAGTTTCTTTTGTATTGGAGCATTATTAACAAGATTTGGTGAGGCTTCAATACCTTTACCTGGCGGGTGCAAAATTGGTGAAAGACCTATCAACGAGCATATAAATGGGCTAAGGGCACTAGGTGCAGAAGTTATTATCGATAGAGATGTCGTAAAGGCAAAACTAGTCGAGAAGAAAAGTAAACTATATGGTGCAAATATAAGATTAAATTGTCCAAGCGTTGGGGCTACTGAAACATTAATAATGGCAGCATCCTTAGCAGAGGGCAGAACAGTGATAAAAAATGCGGCAAGGGAGCCTGAAATTCAAGATTTATGTCGGATGTTAAATAAAATGGGAGCAAAAATTTATGACTCTGGTAAAGAAAAAATAATTATTGATGGAGTGCAAAAACTTCATGGCTGTACTCATAAAGTAATCCCGGATAGAATTGAAGCAGGAACTTTTTTAATAGCTGCTGCTGCAACTTCATCTTCAATTACAGTTTCTCCAGTAATTCCAAATCATTTAGAGGCATTATTAAATAAGCTAGAAGAAAGTGGCAGTAAAATAATAATAAAAGGAAATTCGATTTCAATAAAAGGTAATAAGATTAAAGCAGTAGATATAAAAACCGCTCCATTTCCAGGATTCCCTACCGACCTACAGGCTCCATTTATGGCTCTAATGACTATTGCTAAAGGGAGATCTAAAATCACAGAAACCATTTTTGAAAATAGAATGACTCACGTTAACTTTTTAAATAAGATGGGAGCTTCAATTACAGTTAATAATAATACTGCAAATATAACTGGAGTTAAGAAACTGAAAGGAATGAATTTAGTTGGTTCAAATTTAAGGTCTTCAGCTGCCTTGATAATTGCCGCTTTAACTTCTAGAAATACTAGCTATGTTTATGGACTCGAACATTTAGACAGAGGGTATGAAAGTTTTGAGTCTAAGTTAGTAAATTTAGGTGTAAAAGTAAAAAGAGAATATTTAGTAGAATCTAATAATGAAATTGTAGATTACTCTGAAGGAAACTCTGAAATAGATTTGAAAGTCGCTTAATTTAAACGTAAGCTACATTAACGAGTGAAACACAACCTAGAAAAAGAAAAGATAATACTAAAAAACGAGTTGACCAATATTTATTTAATCCAGTGATATTTAAATTTTTCATACCCAAGTGCCGTTAGTTGAACCAAAAGCAGTAAAAATAGTAACTGCTATAAAAAGATAAGGAGCAAGTTTGAAAGATAACTTTTGAGTTTTGTTTTTTGATTTAATGTTTGTCATTTGTTCACTCGTTAATAATAAGTAATATAACACAGTATTACTATCTGTGAAGCTTAGTTCATAAAAAAACTCTAAATTACTTCAGAAAGTGACAGTCTAGTAGCAAAACTGTATATAAAATCATATTTTTTGCGTATTTGTTTAGAAATGTGTTTGATTTAAGATTTCATTTTAAAATTGAAATTTATTCCTCTTGGTGGATACCAAAAAATTTTATTTGCTACGAAATTTTATATTTAAGAGAAAAAACCTTTATGTCAAATCACTTTAAAAAGGAATGCGGTTAATGCGCTAGAGTTAAAAGGGCAAAAAAAACAAAATTTTGCTATAGTAATTTCAGTTGTTTATAGCTGAAAAGCCTTGGGAGCGTGGTGGAATTGGTAGACGCACCGCACTCAAAATGCGGCACCTTCGGGTATGTCGGTTCAAGTCCGACCGCTCCCACTTTAATGAATACTTATACAAGGTTTGATATATCTTTTAAAAAAGGTAATGGCTGTTGGCTTTGGGACACTAAAGGTAAGAAATATCTTGACGCAGTTGCTGGTATAGCAACGTGTAGTCTTGGGCATAGCGATAGAATCCTTAGAAAAAAGTTATTAGCTCAATTAAAAAAAGTTCAGCATATTTCTAATCTTTATAAAATTGAAGAGCAGGAAGAATTAAGTAATTATCTAACTAGGGAAAGTTGCGCAGAAAGTGTTTTTTTCTGCAATAGTGGTGCCGAGGCGAATGAGTCAGCGATTAAATTAATAAGAAAATACGGCAACACAACATTTCCAGGTAAAGAAACTTTTATTCTTGCAGCTGAATCTAGTTTTCATGGGAGAACACTCGCAACTTTAAGCGCGACTGGTCAGCCCAAATATCAAGAAGGTTTTGAGCCAATGGTTAAAGGATTTAAGTTTTTTAAATACAACGATATGGCTTCAGTGAAAAAATTATTTGATAAATGTCAAAAAAACAACCAAAGAGTTTCTGGGGTTTTAATTGAACCTATTCAAGGAGAAGGAGGAGTAATCCCTGGAGAAAAATTATTTTTCAAAGAATTAAGAGAGATTTGTACTCAAAATAATTCTCTTTTGATTCTTGATGAAGTTCAGAGTGGGGTAGGAAGAACTGGAAAAATGTGGGGGTATGAGAATCTAGAAATTGAACCTGATGGATTCACATTAGCTAAAGGACTTGGAGGAGGTCATGCTATTGGTGCTTTATTAGTACAAGAAAAAGCTAATATTTTTAATCCGGGAGATCATGCAAGTACCTTTGGTGGTAATCCCTTTGCTTGCAGGGCTGCTTTGACAGTTTTGGAAGAAATTACACGACGTAAAATTCTTAAAAACGTTCTCGAAAGAGGGCATCAACTAAATAAGGGTTTTACTAAAATTTCAGCGAAATTCCCTAAAATAATTAGTAGCATAAGAGGACTAGGATTAATCCAAGGCCTTGTTATAAATGATTCCTACACAGACGCAAAAACAATCACATTAAAAGCTTTTGATAAAGGTTTACTTTTAGTACCGGCAGGAGGAAACGTGGTTCGTTTTGTACCTCCATTGATAATCTCTAAAAATGAGATCAATATACTTTTAAAGAAGTTAGATTTAATTTTCGAAGAGATATAAATTCTATTAATTTTGATAAATGAAAACATTGAGAATTTTGATTTAATCTCGCCCAAATTAGAAAGGGAAAATATTCAATTAGGATTATCAAGAATAAAAAATGCTTTAAGAGATTTAGATGACCCGTGCAAAAATATTCCCGCTATTCAAATTGTAGGAACTAATGGTAAAGGTTCGATTACAGCTTTCATAGAAAACATTCTATATACAGATAAAAAGAATATTGGGGTTACTACTTCTCCTCACCTTTTAGATATCTGTGAAAGGATTAGGGTTAATAAAGAGAAGATTACTAAGGAAGAATTTGAAAGACTATTTAAGAAAGTAAAAAATAATCTTTCACCCCATAAATTATCTCCTTTTGAACAAATTATTTGTTGCGCACTAAATTTTTTTGATTTAAAAAAAGTAGATTTATTAATTCTTGAAGCTGGTTTAGGTGGACGATTAGACGCCACGACAGCCCATCCTTTAAGGCCAATAATTGCTATTGGAAATATAGGTTTAGACCATGAAGAATATCTTGGAGACTCAATTGAAAAAATTGCGAAAGAAAAAGTAGCTGTAATTGAAAAAGATGCAATTGTTATTTCTTGTCGTCAAGAAGCTGAAGTTGAGGAAATAATTAAAGCAAGAGTCCAACAAGTAGATGCAAAAATAATATGGAAAGAATCACTCTCTAATGATTATGAAATTGGTTTAAAAGGAGATTTTCAGAAACGAAACGCAGCTGTTGCTATTGGAGTAATTGAAGAACTAATTAATTTTGGCTTTAAGGTTAAAGAATGCTCCATTAAGGAAGGACTGAATAATGCAAAATGGAGCGGGAGGCTAGAAATAATTAACTGTTTTAATAAACAAATTCTTGTTGATTCTGCACATAATTACTCTGCGGCAAAAGCCCTCTCAGAGGAAAGGGAAACTTGGAATAATAATCAGGAAGGGATTTATTGGATTTTAGGAGTCCAAATACACAAAGATATTGCCTCAATGATAAAAGTACTTATTAAAGAAAATGATCATATACTTTTAGTCCCAGTTCCTAATCAAGTAAGTTGGACATTGAAAGATCTTTCTAATATTAATGAGCTAAATCATTTAAATATAAATGAGTTTGAAAAAGTTGATCTGGCTTTTAACTATCTTTTGGAGCTTAAAAAGTGGCCAAAATGTAACCCTGTGCTCACAGGCTCAATATTTTTAGTTGCTGAGTTTATAAAATTTGCAAATAACCAAAAGTTTTAAATATTAAACTCATCTTTTAGTTCCCACCCTTGGAGTTTACCAGGATTTAATAAACCTTTTGGATCAAATTTTAATTTTGCTTTTACTTGATCAGAATCTACAACTCCTAATCCACCCCCCTCAACAGTTAATACATGTGGATTAAAAATAATTGCTCCCAGTTTTTTACAATTATCAATTATTTGGTTTATTTGATCTGAACTATGCCATTTTACTACTGGCAAGGCGGCTAATCTAGGGACTCCTTGTTGAACCACTGCTTCAATATGCCAAAGAATATTTTTACCCCATGTTTCTCTCAAAGAATTAATTAATTCGGATTCCGTATTTAAAGGTAAAAGCATCTGTAAATATGTCCAATTTTTGTCCTTTGCTCTCATATGAAGGGTTGTATGATTCCACACGACTTCAGAGATTCCATTTGTTAATTTATCTTCTTCTCCAAGGAGATAAGAATTAACTTCATTTTTTTTGCAAATTAATTCAATAGTTTTTATCCCCCCAAGAGTTGATTGAAGCAAAATCTTATGACTTTTAGATTTACCTTTGAACCAGATGGGCATTTGATCTACAATTTCCTTCTCAAGAATTGTGCCAAGCTTCAATTCAATTGCTGCAATTGTACACGTTTTTAAAATTTCGATTGTTTTATTTAACTCTTCACAGTCAATTACAATAGAGTACCATTTACGTTTGATATCAGTAGCAATTAATAATGAAGTAATAATTCCATTAGTTCCATACGCATGATTTAATGGTTCTGATTCTTGAGCATCAAAGCTAAGTAATTTAGGCTTTTCATTTATCGTTACAGCTTCTAGACCTATAAGATTTCCGGGGTCTCTTAAAAATCCCCATCTAATTGATCCAATCCCCCCCGAACCACCTGCAATAAAACCTCCTATCGTTGCAGTTTTCCATGTACTTGGAAGTAATCTTAATTCTCTTCCATATTTTTCTAATTCTTTATTTAAATTCCCCATTAAGCATCCAGATTGTACCTTTACGAAACCTGTCTCTGGATAAAATTCTTCTAATTTATTTAAATAATTCATTTGCATAACAACGCCTTTAAACAAAGGCACCGCTTGTCCATAATTACCTGTACCTGCACCTCTTAAAGTGATTGGGGTAGTTAATTCCCAGCAAATTTCCGCAACTTTCTTAACTGCATTATGATCAATAGGCCGTACCACCAAATCAGCGATACATCCATCTAGTCTCTTTTCCAGAATTGGAGAATAGTTATAAAAATCTTTTGAAAGTCTTTTTACATCTGAAGTTTTTTCAATAATTTCTAAATTATCAACTTTTTTTAATTTTTCTATTAATTTTGAATTTCTTGATGACATTAATAATAATTCTGACTTTACATATAAAATAATTGATTAGTCATACAATTCGCCGTTTATAAGGACTTCTCTTTTTAAGTTACTTGAAAAAACATCAGCCCACTTTTCAGCATCTAAAATTACAAAATCAGCAGGGCAGCCTTTTTTAACTAAACCATCCCAATTTAAATTTAATAGTCTACTTGGGGATAAAAGTAAGGAAGATAATGTCAATCTTTCCCAAGGACTTAATTGAAGCATTGGCATTGCAAGTGATATTAAGTAAAAGGGATCATAATTACCAAATGGATACCAAGGATCCTGAACATTATCACTACCTATAGAAACATCCACTAATGATTTTTGGAGTTGCTTAATTGGTGCAACAGGTCTATATAATGATGTACTTTTATCTTTACGATTAAGCAACCAGAAATTTGTAAGAGGAAGTGCAATCACTTTTATATCTTTCTCAGCAATCTTTCTTCCCAGTTTAAGTATTTCATTATCATTTAAAGATAAAATACTACTTAAATGACTACAAGTTATCGGTACTTTAATATTTAATCTATCAATAGTCTCCAATAGAATTTTAATACCAGCTCCTGGTTCAATATTTGATTCATCTATATGTAGATCAATTTCTAATTTATATTTATCTGCTAGTAAGAGAGTTTTAGAGAGCAAATATTTTATTTTTGCTTTATTAAAAGGAGGAACAAGAACTCCACCTAAAATGCCGTCTTCCCTAGAAAACTTTTTTGCCAATTCCTCTCCATGGGAAGTATCCCAAAACTCTAATGAAGCTAGGGCTACATACTGCAATTTCAACTTAGAAGAATATTTTTTCTGTAGATTAAAAAGCTCATCCCAAATTTTATTATCCTGAGTTATGTAAGTATCAATATGACTCCTAATAGCTCTATATCCATTTTTAATAGCAAGATTTAATGATTTTTCAGCTCTCTCCAATACTTTTTTCGTAGTTCTGGTTTTATGTTCTTCTAAATTTACTGATAATGCCTCTTGATAGTTTGATTTAAAATTAGGAAACTCTCCAAAAGTGAAAGACTTATCAAAATGTGAATGAGTTTCAACAAACCTTGGAAAAAGAATTTTTTTTGGTTTTTTATTTTGGGTATATATCGGCTTTAGTTCAGAAACAATTCCTTTTTCCCAAGCAACAAAAACAGAAGCAAAACCCTCAGCATCAACATTGAGTGTATCAGCATTTTCTATTTCACAAAGGCTTCTGGGTATAAGAACCTCTGTTTTTCCAGAATTACTCAAGATTTCATTTACTTTTATTTTATTTTAAAACATCAATAAAACTTGTATGGAAATCGGAAAATACTTCAAAATCTTCTCAAAAATGAAAATATGCATGAAATTTTACACGTAAGTTGTTAAATTTATAGATGTGAGGCGGGCGTCGCCAAGTGGTTAAGGCAGTGGCTTGTGGCGCCGCTATTCGGGGGTTCGAATCCCCTCGCTCGCCCTCTAAAATATATCTCCAAAATTATTTAAACTATAATTTTGAATTAACAAATTCCTTCAAAACTTTTAGCAAAGTGCTAACCAAACCAATACAAGAAGAAAAAAAGTCATATAAAAATTCCCATATTGGTAGTTATTGGATAACAACTTTTGGTTGCCAAATGAATAAGGCAGATTCTGAAAGGATGGCTGGCACTCTCGAAAAAATGGGATACTCCAAAGCTATTGATGAATTAAAAGCGGATTTAGTTTTATATAACACCTGCACAATAAGAGATAGTGCTCAACAAAAGGTTTACAGTTTTTTAGGAAAGCAAGTCAAAAGAAAGCATAGTACTCCAAAATTAAAATTAGTTGTGGCAGGTTGCCTCGCTCAGCAAGAGGGTGAATCTCTTTTAAGAAGAGTGCCCGAACTTGATCTAATTATGGGACCACAACATGTTAATAATCTTGAAAATCTTTTAGAGAAGGTTGATTCAGGGAATCAAGTCGTTGCCACTGATGAAACTTTTATATCAGAAGATATTACTAATGCGAGAAGAGATAGCTCTATTTGTGGTTGGGTGAATATCATTTATGGTTGCAATGAAAGATGCTCTTATTGTGTTGTCCCATCTGTTAGAGGTAAAGAACAGTCAAGATATCCAGATGCAATTAGAAGTGAAATACAAACTTTAGCTCATAATAATTTTAAAGAGGTAACTCTTTTAGGGCAAAATATTGATGCCTATGGTAGAGATCTTCCCGGTACGACAAAAGAAGGGAGAAAAGAAAATACCCTTACTGATCTTCTTTATTTTATTCACGATGTAGATGGAATTAGAAGAATAAGATTTTCTACTAGTCATCCAAAATATTTTTCAAAAAGACTTATAAAAGCTTGTTATGAATTGGACAAAGTTTGTGAGCATTTTCATATTCCGTTTCAAAGTGGTAATGATGAAATCCTGAGATTGATGGCTAGAGGTTATACAATCGAAAAATATAAAAGAATAATTGAAAACATAAGACTTTTAATGCCAAATGCATCAATTACTGCTGATGCAATAGTTGCTTTCCCCGGAGAAACAGAAAACCAATATCGTGAGACATTAAAATTAATATCTGATATTGGTTTTGATCAAGTAATGACAGCCGCCTATTCTCCACGACCTAATACACCTGCTGCAATATGGGCTAATCAAATTCCTGAAGACGTTAAAAAAGAAAGATTAAAAGAAATTAATGAACTAGTTGAAACAACCTCTAGAAAAAGAAATCAAAGATATTTAAATAATATTGAAAGTGTTTTAATTGAGGGCTTGAATCCAAAAAATACCTCACAAATAATGGGGAGGACCAGAACTAATAGACTTACTTTTGTAGAAATACCAAAAAATATTGGATTTAATTATTTACTTGGTGATGAAATAAATGTCACAATAACGGAAGCGAGGTCTTTTTCTTTAAGCGGTCAAATTTGTAAGTAATTTTTCTAGTATGTTAGAAAAAGAAAAAAAATGTATTGGAATAATTTTTGGAGGAGAGTCTAACGAGCATTATATTTCAATATCTTCTGCTAGGACAGTTTTTAAAGCCTTAATTTCCAAAACAAACATAGATAGATTTAGGGTTAAAGCTTTTTATATAAATAAGCATGGAGTTTGGCTTGAAAACGATGAATCTCTCGAATTATTAAAAGAAAATAATATAAATGAAACGGTCGACAAGTATCAAGTATTACCTAAAGGAGAAATAAACTTTTTAGACAAAATAGAATTTCAAAGTATTGATATGTGGTTCCCCCTTTTGCATGGTTTAAATGGAGAAGATGGGGCAATTCATGGATTATTAAAATTTACCCAAAAACCCCTAGTGGGAGGAGGAATTTTAGGTTCTGCTCTTGGAATGGATAAAATACTTATGAAAAAAATATTTTCACATCTAGCAATTCCACAAGTAAATTATTTAGCTATCCAAAATTATGATCTTAGTGATGATAATGTTAAAAATAATTTATCTTTTAAGATTATTGAGAAATTAAAATTACCAGTTTTTATTAAACCTGCCAATTCAGGCTCTTCACTTGGTATTTCTAAGGCCAAAACCAAATCAGAAATATTTAAAGCTTTAGAAAAGGCTTGGGAAGTAGACTCAAGAATTGTTGTCGAGGAAGGTTTGGATGTTAGAGAACTTGAATGCGGAATAATTGGCAATTTAAAACTTTCCTCATCTGAAATTGGTGAAGTTTCCTATTCAACAGATTGGTACGATTATGATTCAAAATATTCGATGGATAATCAAATAATTATTCCAGCTGATATTGATTCTCAAATCTCTAAACAAATTAAAGATATTGCTATTCGAAGTTGTAGAGCATTAAATATTTACGGGTTCGCAAGGGTTGATTTCTTTTTAGAAAAGATTTCAAATAAAATTTTTTTGAATGAAATAAATACAATTCCTGGGTTTACTAGTAAAAGTATGTTTCCCATGCTTTGGAATGCTTCAGGTTTAAATATTGATCAACTTGTGGCTAAACTGATTGATATATCCTCAGATTTATAGATTAAAGTCAAATGTTGCATGGACTACTTTGGTTACCATTACTTTTAGTCTTCGTTCTATTAACAGCTCTTGGTTGGCTAGAAAGAAGAAGACAAAGTCTTTTTAGGAATTGGGCTACTGGTTCTGAAATTTGTAAGTTGGATAGTTCTGGTGCAGCCTTTTTAAAAGATGGTGAATTAAGATGGAGTGCATTTGAAGCTGGAATATTTGAAGAGAAAGATAGTTTTACAATAAAGAAACTTGAACTAGTAGAGTTAATGGCCCTTACCTCAGGAGAAGCTCCTTTAACCAATGAATCTCAAGGTAAGTGTAGGCTCAGACTCGTTGGGGATGGGAAAGAGATGGATGTTCCATTTTCAGATGCAGAGAGAGCTAGAGAATGGATGGATCAACTGATGGAAAAAGCTAGATGTGATTTGTGAAGAAACAACAAAAAGAAAAAAAAAGAAGGTTTTTTTTGTTAATTACCTTTTTATTCTTTTCAAGTTTTGCAACCTCTAAAACTTTAAAGAAAGTTAATTACCAAGACATTTCTATTGTTGGTAGCGAATTATTTTCTATTGACGATATAGTTGCTAACTCATCTCTAAATTTTACGACTCCATTGATATTTGTCAAAACCACATACACAGAAAAAGAATTAAAAAAAAATTTATCTCTAAAGAAAGTGTCAGTTATCAGACAAATATTCCCTTTTGGTTTAAAGATTCTAATCAAAACAAGAACGCCAATAGCTTATGGCGAGATGATTTTTAAAGGAAAAAAAATAGCTGGTTTTGTTGATGAAGATGGTTTCTTCATTAATAAAAAATATTCAGATCAAGTAAATTTGAAAAAATTATCTAGTAAAGTTTTTGGATGGAAGGAAAACTTTAGAGAGACATTATCAAAAATTTTGAATTACCAAAAATATAACGATATTGAATTCAATACAATGACCTTCTCCCCAAATGGTTTTTTAACTTTAGAGGAAAAAAGTTTGAAAACAATATTGCTTGGGTTTAATCCAAAAATAATAGAAAGTCAATTACAAGTAATTAATGATATAAAAAAACAAATCATGGGAACTAATATCTTAAAAAAAATAGATAATATCGATATAACTGATCCCAATAATCCAAAAATTAAAGTGTTCAAACCCTAATAATTGGAAACAAGTTTCATAATAGTTATTTTGATCAGTACAGTGGTCGAAAGGGGTTATGTAAATTACTCAATTTTTTGATAAGTTAATATTTGAGGACTTTCTTCAAGAAAATCCTACATATCAGCTGAGTGAGTTCATAATGCACCCAATACTAGTATTTGATTTTATTTAGAGATGAGCTTCGGAAACAATCCAAACTTAGATCAATCAAAAGGCATCCTTCCAAGTCAAAATGCCAAAATTGAAGTAATTGGTGTCGGGGGTGGTGGCAGTAATGCTGTTAACAGGATGATTGATAGCGATCTTGAGGGCGTTTCGTTCAGAGTTCTTAATACTGATGCCCAAGCTTTACTGCAGTCCTCTGCAGAGCGAAGAGTCCAGTTAGGTCAAAATTTAACAAGGGGGCTCGGAGCGGGAGGAAATCCAAGCATCGGTCAAAAAGCTGCAGAAGAATCTAGAGATGAGCTTCAACAATCACTAGAGGGATCCGACTTGGTTTTTATAGCAGCAGGAATGGGTGGAGGTACTGGCACAGGAGCAGCTCCAGTTGTTGCTGAAGTAGCAAAGCAAAGCGGCGCATTAACAATTGGCATAGTAACTAAACCATTTTCTTTTGAGGGAAAAAGAAGAATGCGTCAAGCAGAAGAAGGAATTGCAAGATTGGCAGAAAATGTTGATACCCTAATTGTCATCCCAAATGATCGGCTAAAAGAAGTTTCTTCGGGTGCCTCTATTCAAGAAGCGTTCAGGAATGCAGATGATGTTCTAAGAATGGGAGTTCAAGGTATAAGTGAAGTAATTACCCGCCCAGGTGAGGTAAATCTTGACTTTGCTGATGTGAGATCAGTCATGACTGAAGCCGGTACAGCACTTCTTGGAGTTGGTATTGGATCTGGTCGATCTAGGGCCATAGAGGCTGCTCAAGCTGCTATTAATAGTCCATTACTAGAAGCTGGAAGAATTGATGGAGCAAAAGGCTGCCTTGTAAATATTACTGGGGGAAGAGATTTGACCCTAGATGATGTTAACTCAGTTGGAGAAGTTATTAGTGATGTTGTGGATCAAGATGCAAATATAATTGTCGGTCAAGCGGTTAACGAAGATATGGAGGGTGAGATACAAGTTACGGTTATTGCAACAGGTTTTGATACAAACCAACCTTTAAAGCAACAAAGAATTAAAAACAGATTATCAACTCAATCTTTTTATAATGTTTCCGATAATAAAGAGACAGGAGCAAGTATTCCAGAATTTTTAAGATTAAGGCAGAATAAAAAAGATATCGAATAATCGTTAGAGTTAAGTGACTCGGTTATCTCGCCTGCCTCAAGCATCCCTTGTGGCTGCTACCTTCCGATCCTGACCAGGTTTGGGCGTTAAAACCGCGAAAGGCCGAGTCAATAATATATTAGCAATTTTTGATAAAAAAAGATACATAGCTCTTATGTTGCCATCAGAACTAGTAAAACATAAAAAAAACTCTCAAAAGATTATTGTATTAACGGCATGGGATTCTATTTCAGGTTCTCTAGCTGAGCAATCAGGAGCAGATATTGTTCTAGTGGGGGACTCTTTAGCAATGGTGTGTTTAGGATACAAATCGACCTTGCCTGTTACTTTAGAGAATATGATTTATCACACAAATGCAGTTTCTAGAGGATTCAGAAAAGAAATAGAAGAACAGTCCTTATTAGTATGTGATATGCCATTTCTTACTTATCAATGCGGAGAAAATAAGGCAGTGGAATATGCGGGAAAAATAATTAAGAACACTTATGCAAAGGCAGTAAAAGTTGAGGGTGCTGATCCAGAGGTACAAAATGTTATTTCAAGACTAATAAGGATGGGGATTCCTGTCATGGGACATTTAGGGCTTACTCCACAGAGCTATTTGAATCTAGGTTTTAAACAACAAGGGAATAATTCAGAAAGTCACGAAAAAATCAAAAAAGATGCTTTATCACTTGAAAAACTAGGGTGTTTTTCTATAGTTTTAGAACATATTCCAGAATTACTTGCCAAAGAAATTCAAACCGAATTGAAAATCCCAATAATAGGTATTGGTGCAGGAAACTTTTGTGATGGACAAGTAAGAGTTACTGCTGATTTATTAGGACTAAGTGATAAGCAACCTCCATTTTGTAAACCAATTATTGATGGGAAAAAATTTTTTAGTGAAAAACTAAAAGAATGGGTAGCATCTGAAAGACTCAGTTAATTTTTTCCCACCACCTATACATTGAAACAAGAATTTGATTGCTTAATTCCATCCCCTTTGGATCACTCAAAAAAAATCTGTTTCCTCTTTTAATCAAGAGTCCAGTTTCTTGGAAGGGTTCCCATTCTTTTAATAACTTTGTTAAAGCTTCTTTAGACTTTTTATTATCCCAATTTTGTTCATTTACTAACTCATAAATATTGAGGCCCTCTTTAAGTCTCATTCCTAACATGATTTTCTCATCCAATTCTTTATAAATATTTTCTTTGTTAACGAGTGAATGCTCTAATTTGATTTCGCATTGCTTAGTTACCCATTTTTTATAATCTTTACTAATTCTTGGCCTTGTAAAATTCTCCCCCCAAGGAGAACTAGTCGATCCTTGACCAAAACTCCACCATCCTAGACCCTTCCAATAAACTCTATTATGTCTTGATTGATGACCAGGGACCGAATAGTTGGAAATTTCATATCTTGTATAACCGGACGCTTTTAAAATAAAATTTGTTAGCTCACTATTTTTAAAAGCCTCTTCATCATCTGGTAATGATAGTTTACCTAAATCAACTAATTTCTTAAAAACAGTTCCATCCTCAATATTTAAATCATAAATTGATATGTGAGGAGGACAGAACTTTAAAGATTGTTTTAAGTCTTCTTGCCATTTTTTAAAACCACTTTTTGGTAAATTTTGAATTAAATCTAAACTCCAACTTTTTATAAAACCATGATCAAATGCTTTCTTTAACCAAAAACAAGATTTTTCTACATCTTTACGGCCATGTCTTCTTCCTGCCTGTTCTAGAACCTGATTATTAAAACTTTGAACACCAAGACTAAATCTATTTATCCCCGCCTTTATAAAGCCATATAAATCATCTTCATTAAAACTAGCTGGGTCGACCTCCATTGTAACTTCAGCACCATAATCAATTCCATAACTCTCCTTAAAAAGATTTATTAAATCTTTAATCTGCAAGGGATTTAAAATTGATGGAGTTCCTCCACCGATATAAATTGTTGAAAGAGGAGATTTATGTTTGATTGATAATATTTCTTTATTTAAATAGGTCAAATATTCTTTTACGGTTTTACTTCCATATCCCTCTAAACTTTCAATTTTATTGCCTAAAGGTATAACTGCAAAATCACAATAGAAACATCTTCTGTGGCAAAAAGGTATGTGTACGTAAGCACTTCTTGGAAACTTATTCATAATACAAACAAAAATAAAGCTTTAAAAAAAAACTATAGAGGAGTTTAAAAAATAAAATCTTTATTTACTCAATTAATAAATCCTAGTAGATTGTATATATGACGGATATCATAGTACTAATTTTATTTGTATTGTCGGGAGCGGCATCAGGATGGCTTGGGGTTGATCTCCTACCAATAGACATACTTAAACAGGTCTCAAATGTAGAAGGTTTTAGAGTTGTACTTGCGATAATAGGATTTTTTATTGGACTAGCAGCAGGTTTTGTATTTTTACAGCTTAGAAAGACATTCCTTGATCAAATACGTACAATGCCTACAGATTTACTAATTAGTAGGGCAGTAGGGTTGATTTTAGGATTACTTGTTGCAAATCTACTACTTGCTCCAATATTGTTGATCCCATTTCCAAGGGAAGTATTTTTTGCAAAACCTTTAGCAGCAATTCTTAGTAATTTTTTCTTTGGGGCACTTGGTTATAAATTAGCTGATACTCACGGCAGGACATTGTTAAGACTATTTAACCCGACTAATACTGACGCGTATTTAGTAAACGAAGGAATAATTCCAGCAGCAAGCCCAAAAATTCTTGATACTAGTGTAATTATTGATGGAAGGATAAATGGTTTATTAAGCTGTGGATTACTTGAGGGTCAATTAATTGTGGCCCAAAGTGTAATTGATGAGCTACAAACTTTAGCTGACTCAAGTAGTAATGAAAAAAGAGGAAAAGGAAGAAGAGGTCTTAAATTATTGAAAGAGTTAAGAGAACTTTATGGAAGGAGACTTGTAATAAATCCAACTAAGTATGATGGTAATGGGGTAGATGAAAAACTTCTAAGAATTACTGAGGATATGGCAGGTACTTTAATTACTGCAGATTATAATCTCTCTCAGATTGCAGAAGTAAAAGAATTAAAAGTTATGAATTTGAGTGATTTAGTTATAGCTTTAAGGCCAGAAGTACAACCAGGAGAATCACTTAATATAAAAATAGTCAGAGAGGGTAAAGAAAAATTGCAAGGAATTGGATATTTAGACGATGGAACAATGGTTGTTATTGATGATGCAAAGAATTTCGTTGGTGAAAGATTAGACATAGTTATTACTGGTGCATTGCAAACTCCCACTGGAAGAATGATATTTGGGAAATTGATAAATAATCCTGAGTCAAACAAATCTTTTAAATCTCCAGCGACACAGGGCTAAATCTAGCTAGAATCAAAATATTATTTATTTTGTTGAAGATATGACTGTATCTGCTCCTTACTACGGTGAGAATACCGCTATGAGGACTCCACCACCAGATTTACCTTCACTTCTGCTAAAGGAGAGAATTGTTTACCTAGGATTGCCTTTATTTTCAGACGATGATGCTAAAAGACAATTAGGAATGGATGTTACCGAGCTCATTATTGCTCAACTTCTTTATCTGGAATTTGATGATCCAGATAAACCTATTTACTTTTATATAAATTCAACAGGTACTAGTTGGTATACAGGAGATGCAGTGGGTTTTGAAACAGAAGCTTTTGCTATTTGCGATACCATCAATTACATTAAACCACCTATCCATACAATTTGTATTGGACAAGCAATGGGTACAGCGGCAGTTATCTTATCTTCAGGAACAAAAGGGCATAGAGCAGCTCTTCCACATGCTTCTATTGTTCTTCATCAACCAATTAGCGGTGCTAGAGGACAAGCAACTGATATCCAAATAAGGGCAGAAGAGGTCTTAAAAAACAAAAAATCAATGCTGGAGATTTTATCACGCAACACTGGTAAAAGTATTGAAGAGCTCTCGAAAGATTCTGACAGGATGAGTTATCTTAATCCTCAAGAAGCTTTAGATTATGGAGTAATTGATAGGATACTCACGAGCCAAAAAGATTTGCCTAATAACATTTAATCCTTATTTTTAACTAACTACTTTTTTTTAAAATTATGCCAATAGGAACTCCAAGCGTGCCTTATAGACTTCCAGGAAGTCAGTACGAAAGATGGGTAGACATTTATACAAGATTGGGGGTTGAGAGGATTTTATTCCTCGGACAAGAAGTAAATGATGGAATTGCTAATAGCTTAGTTGCTCAAATGCTCTACCTCGATTCTGATG
>QCVY01000014.1 GCA_003208695.1 Prochlorococcus sp. AG-686-P16
AATTAAAGATGATTTAACAAAAACCAAATTTTTCAATAAAGAGGATGACAATTCCAATAAAAGGGAAAACGATAATGAGGTACTCATTACAAATAATCGCAGAGAAAAGAAAGTAATAACTGTTGAGCTAAGTAGTGATGAAAAGATTGTTTATAGCCAATTAGGTATTAATCCATTAATTAAATTAGGGAAAGAATATCTAAGCAGTAATCACGTAGTACGTTTAGAAGATATTAATAACAAAGAAAAACAAATAACTTCTGAGCATAATGAAAAACCAAATAATAAAGCTTCAAGTAAGAAAGCAAATAAAAAAAACTCAAATTCTTTTCTAAGAGAAGAGGTTGAATTAGATGAACCTAAAGAAGTCAATCCCGGAAATAAATTACCTAAAATAACAGATGAGAACCAAGAAATAGAAATAACAGATGAAATTGATAATTCAAGACGGAAAAGAAGAAGATCATCTGCAATTATTGAATAAAGTTTCTGAGACAGGTATTGATGAAGTTGGTCGTGGTTCAGTTTTTGGACCTGTATTTTCTGCAGCTATAGTTCTTACGAAAAAAAATGGATTAAATCTCAAGAGATTGGGAGTTAATGATAGTAAAAAATTAACTCCACAAAAAAGAAAAGTTATTTTTCCTAAAATCATTGAATTATCATCAGACTATGGATTAGGGCAGTCTTCAGTAAGAGAAATAGATTTGTTGGGGATAAGATATGCAACAGAACTTTCAATGATTAGAGCAGTTAAAAAGTTAAAACGTATGCCATCTGAACTAATAATTGATGGTCCCTTATCATTAAGACTTTGGGAGGGTAATCAAAGAAATATAATTTCGGGTGATTCTAAATTTATTTCAATAGCTGCTGCAAGCATTATTGCTAAAGTAACGCGTGACTCATTGATGGAAAGATTAGAAAGCAAATATCCTGGATATTTCATATTTAAAAATAAAGGTTATGGCACTAAACAACATTTTTCAAGTCTTAAAGAAAATGGACTAACTAATCTCCATAGAAAAAGTTTCTTGAATAAATTAAATCTGATTTAATTCACACCAATTTACAAAATCTTTTATTAATTGTTGTTGAACTCTAGATTTTATTCCTAATAAAATTCCATTCAATACTGAATGACCTGTAGATTCCAAAATTTTCTTTGGCAAAAGTTTCAAAAGAGGAGGTTGACTTACTGAAACTCCGAGCAGGGCCTCACCTTCTAACCCAAAATCAGTTGCCTCCAAATTTGCTTTCAAAATCAAATTAAAATCTTCAACTATACCTAAACCATCTAACTTACTATCAAGTGCACTCATTTTTAAAACACCCCCATTATTCTCAACTGCAATTGATACAACAGGGTTAACATCTAATTGAAAAACCTTGAAACTTGTTACAGTGTATTTATACATTCCTTCCCCTTCAGGTTCTAATTTATTGGGGTCTAGCATTGCTCCAACAACTCTTTCTTCCTCCAAAAGATATTTAGAAAGATATTCTTTATTCCTCGTAACAGAAAGCTTAAGTTTCTGTTTAGCATCAAAAGCTAAAAGCATTTTCTATATACCTCCAATGCTTATTTGATCTCTTTTTTTCTTACAATTAATCATGAGCAAACAAGTTGCATATTTAGGCCCTAAAGGGACATACGCTGAAAAAGCAGCTCATATTTTATCAAAGCTTGCTAATTTTAAGTCACCTTTATTTGTACCATGTAACGGGCTATATTCTGTTATTAAATCAATAGCCTACAACAATTGTGATGCAGCAATAGTACCCATTGAGAACTCTGTTGAAGGAGGAGTCACAACAACTTTAGACGCGCTTTGGAAATTTTCTGATATTAATATAAATAAAGCAATTGTTTTGCCAATAAAACATGCATTAATTAGTGATGGCAAGATTTCCGAGATATCTGAGGTATTATCTCATCCACAAGCTTTAGCTCAATGCTCAGAATGGTTATCTGAGAACCTGCCAGAAGCTATTACTTTATCAACGAAATCAACTTCAGAAGCTGTGAATATGGTAAAAGGGAGTTCATTTAGAGCAGCTATTGGATCGAAATCTCTTATTGAAATAGAAGGACTTAAAGAATTAGCTTTTCCTATTAATGATGTTCCGGGTAATTGTACAAGATTTGTTTTGTTGAGTAAAGAGTACATTATCGATAGATCCAACATTGCCAGTTTTGCCTTCTCATTACTCTCTAATAATCCAGGTGCTTTACTAGAAGCTTTAAATTTTATTTCGGAATTTGGATTCAATATGAGCAAGATAGAATCTAGACCTTCAAAGAGAGAACTAGGAGAATATATAATCTATGTTGATGTTGAAATAAATAATGAGACTAATATTGAAGCCTTTAATAAATTGAAGAAAAAAATAAAACCCTTATGTGAAAATTTAGTTGATTTCGGCTGTTATTTATCAGAAAAGATTAATTTAGATTAATTAACCTCTACATTTATAAACTCCAAATTCCATTAAACCTTTTTTAAATGCCCAATCCATTAATAATATTGTAGGTATTTCTCTTATAGACTTTATAATAGCTCCTGGACCAAGAGACAAAATTGTATTAGGTCTTCTCATTCCTTCAAATATAGAATCAAACCAAGATGGATTTGTAAAAGAATTCCAGTTTTCAGATATAACCTGACCTGAACTATTCTTATTATTGATAAGAATACTACTAAAGTCATTGATACTCATAAATTTAGGATGTACCCACTGCTCAAGTAATTGTTTTAAAATTATTTTTTCAAGCATGGATGGGGGTCGTGTTTGTAAATCTCTTGAATTCCAATCAGCTAAAGCTAAATATCCTCCAGGTCTTAAAGTTCTTAGCATTTGATCTGCAAATTTAGTTTTGTTAATCATATGGGCTCCTGCCTCAACACTCCACACACCATCAAAGGTCCCTTCTTCAAATCTTAAATCCAAGGCATCCATAACCTTAAAGTTACATGTACATTCATTGGGAGTAAGTTCTTTAGCTCTTTTTACTTGAGCTGGACTAATAGTTATTCCAGTAACATTAAATCCATAATAATTAGCGAGAATCCTCGAGCTTCCACCTATTCCACAACCTACATCTAAAACCCTAGAACCTCTGGGCAATTTATCTAAACCACTCCAACTTACTAACTCATGAACAAATTGAACTTTAGCTTCTCTAAAATCAATATTTTTATTTGGTGGATAGAAACCTAAATGTATATGCTCTCCCCATAATCTTTCTAGTAATTTATCTTGAGTCCATGAATCATAAGCTGAAGCTACAGTTTTCGAAGAAATATATTTTCTAGTATTTATTCTCCAGAGTATTAAAGAAGAAAATAATATGATTAATATTAAAAAAAGAGAGGATATCAAAAATATAGACATTCAGTTTTCTTTGATATCAGGAAAGCTTTCTTTTAAAGCTGTTCTAGCTGCTAATTGTTTTCTAGTATGATCTAACATTTCAAACTCTCTTTGCAAACGAGTATGTGTATTCCTCTCTTCTAATAGTTTTTGCTGCTCTTCAGCTACTGGTCCTCCCAAATGAGCCCCTATCCAAAAAGACAGTTCCATAGGATTCTCAGGTAATTTATCAGGAAGAACTTTTTGAGAATTAGTTAGTTTACTAGTTAATTTAACTACATCATTTAATGCTTCAGTAACTGAATCTCTTAAAAGGTCTAGACTTTGAAAACTATCAATATTTTCATCAGTAATCCAACTTACCATTGCTGAGCAATAGGGTGTAGAACGTACAATTTCAAGAACTTGAAATCTTTGCTGTCCCAATGTAATTATATTACTTCTACCATCTTCTGCCGTTTGATGTTTAATTATCTGAGCACAACAGCCAACATTAGCCATACTCTTTTTGTTGGGATCCCATTTAATTACTCCAAACATTGAATCTGATTCAAGAACAGATTTAAGCATAATTCTATATCTTGACTCAAAGATGTGTAGTGGCAAGATTTCTTGAGGGAAAAGAACAACTTCTGGGAGAGGGAATAATGGTAATTCCCTTACTGAAAGCTCTCCCATTTAAACCTCAAATTGTTTATTTTTATTTTAGTGAATTAAAGTTCTATTCGGGATTTCTTATAATTTGACTTCTATATCTACACCACTAGGAAGATCCAATTTCATTAAAGCATCTATAGTTTTAGCAGAAGGACTATAAATATCAATTATTCTTCTATGAGTTCTGGTCTCAAAATGCTCTCTAGAATCCTTATCTACATGAGGTGATCTTAAAACGCAATAAATTTTTCTCTTAGTTGGTAAAGGAATAGGTCCTATAGCTGAAGCGGCAGTTGTATCAGCAGTTTGAATTATTTTGTCACAAGATAAATCAAGCATTCTTCTATCAAAGGCTTTCAATCTGATGCGTATTTTTTGTTGAGTAAGTGAAGCTGTCATAAGTTTAAATTAATCTCTATGTAATGGGGTTATTGATGATTAATAATCAATAACCCATATCTCAGGATTTAACTATTTTAGATTATCAAAGGTTAACTTCTTAAAATTAAAGCAAATTATTCAATAATTTTAGAAACAACACCAGCTCCGATAGTACGACCACCTTCTCGAATAGCAAAGCGCATTCCTTGTTCAATAGCAACTGGACAAATTAATTCACCAGTCATTTTTATCCTGTCACCTGGCATTACCATTTCCACATTGGCACCATCATCAGAGGTGAATGCTGTGATTTGTCCAGTTACATCTGTTGTTCTTATATAAAATTGTGGTCTATAACCAGCAAAGAATGGAGTGTGCCTTCCACCCTCTTCTTTCTTAAGAACATAAACTTCTCCTTCAAATTTTGTATGAGGAGTAATAGAACCTTTTTTAACAAGAACCATACCTCTCTCAATATCTTCTTTTTCAACACCTCTTAGAAGTAATCCAACATTGTCACCAGCCATACCCTCATCGAGCATTTTACGGAACATCTCAACCCCAGTAACAGTAGTTAATCTTGTATCTCTAATACCAACTATTTCAACTTCCTCACCTTTAAGGACTTTGCCTCTCTCAATTCTACCTGTAGCAACTGTTCCTCTACCAGTAATTGAGAATACGTCTTCAAAATTGCAGGTTCAATGGCTTTTAAAGATGGGGTTAAAAAATGCAATCCTGTCCTCTTAGAGCCTATGATGAAAGTTGAGGTCGAAAGTCCTGATGATTTTCTTGGATCTGTAATTGGTGATCTCTCCTCAAGGAGAGGTCAAGTCGAAGGACAATCTGTCGATGATGGATTGTCTAAAGTACAGGCCAAAGTGCCTTTAGCCGAAATGTTCGGTTATGCCACTCAACTCCGATCTATGACTCAAGGTCGGGGCATATTCTCAATGGAGTTCGCAAATTATGAGGAAGTTCCTCGTAATGTAGCGGAAGCTATTATTTCCAAGAATCAGGGCAATTCCTGATCTCTGAACTAAACACCTTAAACCCTCGATTCTTTAATTCAAATGGCTCGCGAGAAGTTCGAAAGAAACAAACCACATGTCAACATAGGTACTATTGGCCATGTTGATCATGGAAAAACAACCCTGACTGCTGCTATAACAAATGTTCTAGCTAAAAAAGGTCAAGCAAAAGCTCAAGATTATGGAGACATAGATGGTGCTCCAGAAGAAAGAGAACGTGGTATTACAATTAATACCGCTCACGTTGAATATGAAACTGATGGCAGGCATTATGCCCACGTTGATTGCCCAGGCCATGCTGATTATGTAAAAAACATGATCACTGGTGCTGCTCAAATGGATGGTGCAATTTTAGTTTGTGCTGCAACAGATGGTCCTATGGCTCAAACAAAAGAGCATATTCTTTTAGCAAAACAAGTTGGTGTTCCTGCATTAGTTGTTGCTTTGAATAAATGTGACATGGTTGATGACGAAGAAATCATTGAACTTGTTGAAATGGAAATTAGAGAACTTTTAGATAGTTATGATTTTCCAGGCGATGATATACCTATCGTTCAAGTCTCAGGTTTAAAAGCCATTGAACCTGCAATTTTGAAGGCCATTTCAGATGAGTCTACATCGTGGAACGAACCATCGACTAGTGTTACTTTTACATCAATCAGCGGATAACCGGCAAGAACACCTGATTCACAGGTTTCTTTCATTCCATTTGAAGCTGGTCCAATATATTCTTTTGGCACTGTTCCACCCACAATTTTGTTAACAAATTCAAAACCTTTACCAACTTCAGCAGGTTCCATTTCAATAACTACGTGTCCATATTGTCCTTTACCTCCTGTTTGTCTTGCATATTTACCTTCACCCTTGGAACTAGATCTGATTGTTTCTCTGTAAGAAACCTGAGGAGCACCTATATTTGCCTCAACTTTAAACTCTCTCAACATTCTGTCTACAAGTATTTCTAAATGTAGTTCCCCCATACCAGCTATAACAGTCTGATTCGTCTCTTGATCCGTACTTACCCTAAAGGTTGGATCTTCTTCAGACAAAGCTTGTAAAGCTTTAGAAAGTTTCTCCATATCTCCTTTAGTTTTAGGTTCTACAGCAACTGAAATGACAGGTTCGGGAATAAATAAAGTTTCTAGAACTATTGGGTCATCGGTATTACATAAGGTGTCGCCTGTTGTTGTGTTCTTCAACCCCAAAACAGCACCTAAATCTCCTGCTCGTAATTCATCAACTTCCTCCCTTTCATCAGCTCTTAAGATAACTAACCTTGAAATTCTCTCTTTATTATCTTTAGTTGAATTTAAAACATAACTACCTTTAGAAAGCACCCCAGAATACATTCTTACAAAAGTTAGTTTCCCATAAGGATCTGACATAACTTTAAAAGCTAGTGCACTGAAAGGAGCATTATCATCCGAAGGTCTAACAGCTTCTTTACCATTTGGTAAAACACCTTGAATTGGTTTTACATCAATTGGAGCTGGTAAATAATCAACTACTGCATCTAGAACTAATTGAACTCCTTTATTTTTAAAGGCTGATCCACATAAAACAGGAACTAAACCATGCTTGAGAACTCCATCTCTAATCCCTTTTTTTAATTGATCTTCAGTTAATTCTCCTTTATCCAAAAATATTTCAATTAATTCTTCATCATTTTCTGCAACACTTTCCATTAATTTACTTCTCCATTTCAATGCCTCATCTTTCATATCATCTGGTATTGGAGCTTCTTCAATATCAGTTCCTAAATCATTTTTGTATAAATAAGCCTTATTACTTACTAAATCAATAATTCCTGAAAGATCACCTTCAGCTCCTATTGGAAGTTGAATAGGAAAAGCATTTGCTTTAAGACGATCTTTAATTTGTTCATTAACTTTTAAGAAGTCTGCTCCTGTTCTATCCATCTTATTGACGAAAACCATCCTTGGAACAGAATATCTATCAGCTTGTCTCCAAACAGTCTCTGACTGTGGCTGAACTCCTCCTACCGCACAAAACACAGCTATAACTCCATCTAAAACTCTCATTGATCTTTCAACTTCAATTGTAAAATCAACGTGGCCTGGAGTATCAATAATATTAATTCTATGATCTTGCCAACTTGTAGAAATAGCAGCAGCTGTGATAGTAATTCCTCTTTCTCTTTCTTGAGCCATCCAATCGGTTACAGCAGCACCATCATGTACTTCTCCGATTTTATGAACAACCCCTGAATAAAAAAGTATTCTTTCAGTAGTAGTTGTTTTACCAGCGTCAATATGAGCGGCTATACCTATATTCCTTACTCGTTCAAGGGGAAAGTCGCGTGCCAATGTTAAAACTCCAAATAGAATGAATTGCTAAATAGCAACTGTTTATTTAACGAAATAAACTTTTGTTTAATAATAAACTAAATAAGGACCATTTTGGGTCGAAATTAGTATCTGTAGTGAGCAAAAGCTTTATTAGCTTCTGCCATTTTATGAGTATCTTCTCTCTTCTTAACTGCGCTGCCAGTTTCATTAGCTGCATCCATTAATTCACCCGCTAATTTTTGTGACATACTCTTCCCGTTTCTCCCTCTTGAAAAAGTAACAAGCCATCTTAGTGCCATAGCAGTTCCTCTCTCTTGACGAACTTCCATAGGAACTTGATAAGTAGCACCTCCAACTCTTCTAGCTCTCACCTCTACTAAAGGGGTTGCATTCTTTACAGCTGTTTCAAACAACTCCACAGCATTTCCACCTGTTCTCTCACCGATTAGAGAGAACGCATCTGATAATATTTTTTGTGCAGTAGATTTTTTACCATGTTTCATCAATCTAGAAATCATCATTGAGGCAAGACGACTATTAAATTGAGGGTCTGGTAAAACCGGTCTTTTTACTGCTGCATTACGACGTGACATTTTAGAAAAGAATTGATGTTAAAAAATTAATCATTTTTAGGAGCTTTTGCACCATATTTAGATCTGGATTGACGTCTATCTTTGACTCCTGCAGTATCTAAAGTTCCTCTAATTATATGATATCTTACCCCCGGCAGATCTTTAACTCTTCCTCCCCTGAGCAGGACTACAGAGTGTTCCTGTAAATTATGTCCGATCCCAGGAATATATGCGGTAACTTCAAAACCTGAAGTTAATCTAACTCTGGCAACTTTTCTTAGGGCAGAATTAGGTTTCTTAGGAGTAGATGTATAAACCCTTGTACATACTCCTCTTCTCTCTGGACAAGACTTAAGTGCAGGAGATTTTGTTTTTCTTGTCAGACGTTTTCTTTCTGATCCAATTAATTGGGAAATGGTCGGCATCTATATTTATAAATAAAAATACGTATTCAAATATCATAACCTTTTACGAGTCATAACTAAAGTATTCTTTATTTTTTTTGATTTATAAATTAAATTTTTATTTGTTTAGTAATTCTTCATTATTTTTGCTTTGTATTTTGATATTAATTTTTATAATAGTAATAAATAAATTTTCTAATATAGTTAAATAATCTATGCGAGAGAGTATCAAAAGAAGCAACGAACCATATCAAGATAGTTATTCTCCGAATGGAATTATTGGAGAGAAGGATGCTTGTGGTGTTGGCTTCATTGCAAATATTGATGGCAAAGAAAGTAATTGGATACTAAAGCAATCTTTAAAAGGACTTAATTGTATGGAGCATAGGGGAGGATGCGGAGGAGATAGTGATTCTGGTGATGGAGCAGGGATTTTATGTTCAATTCCATGGACATTTTTAGAAAGAGAATTGAATTTGGATACTAAAACCCACAAAAAAAGAGGTTTAGGTATGATTTTTATGCCAAATAATGAATCAAAAGTTAAAGAATCAAAACTTATATGTGATGAGGAAGCAAAAAAATTAAATATCAAAGAAACATTTTGGAGAAATGTACCAATAAAAAATGAATCATTAGGATTACTAGCAAAAGCAAACGCACCATTTATAAGTCAATGGATAGTCTGTATCGAAAAAGATGATATTAGAGAAACTGAAATGCTTTTATTTCAACTAAGAAAAAGAATTGAGAAAAGGATAAGAGATAGTTTTAAAAATGCCGTTGGGGAATGCGAATTCTATTTCGCATCACTGAGTTCCAAAACTGTTGTTTACAAAGGTATGGTTAGATCTGAAGTTTTATCAGAATTTTACGAAGACTTAAAGAAAGAAGATTTTAAAGTTTCTTTTTCTGTTTATCATCGAAGATTTAGCACAAATACCTTACCAAAATGGCCTCTTGCCCAGCCAATGAGATATTTGGGTCATAATGGAGAAATTAATACCCTTTTAGGCAATATCAATTGGGCGAAAGCATCAGAAAAATATATTGATGAGTATTGGGGAGAGTTATCTCAAGATATCAAGCCAATCGTAGATATAAACAAAAGCGATTCATCCAATCTTGATGCAACTCTAGAAATTAATATTCGTTCAGGCAAACCAATAACTGATTCCTTATTAAAACTTGTTCCAGAAGCATTTCGAGATCAACCAGAACTAGAAAATAGAGAAGATATTAAAGCTTTTTATGAATATTCAGCTACTCTCCAAGAAGCTTGGGATGGTCCTGCTCTATTAGTATTTGCAGATGGAAATTATGTTGGAGCGACTCTTGATAGGAATGGATTAAGACCTGCTAGATATTCAATTACCAATGATGGATTTGTGATAATGGGTTCAGAAACAGGGGTAGTGGATATTGAAGAAAACAGAGTTATAGAAAAAGGACGTTTGGGGCCAGGCCAAATGCTTGCAGTGGATCTTTCTCAAAACAAAATTTTAAGAAATTGGGAAGTTAAATCAGAAGCTGCTAAAAGAAAAAATTATAAAAACCTTCTACAAAAAAGAACTATAAAACTCAAAAAAAATGAATGGTCTAATACCTGTATTTTAAAAGATCTTGAATTGCTTCAACAGCAAACTGCTTATGGTTTCTCCTCAGAAGATAATGACCTCATTCTTGATTCAATGGCTTCTCTCTCTAAGGAACCAACATATTGCATGGGTGACGATATCCCATTAGCGGTTCTCTCTTCAAAACCTCATATTTTATATGACTATTTCAAACAAAGATTTGCACAAGTTACTAATCCTCCAATAGATCCTTTAAGAGAAAAATTAGTAATGAGTTTAGAGATGCATTTAGGTGAAAGATGCTCCCCCTTCGAATCTAATAATATTAAGCCTTTTATTAATTTAAAAAGTCCAATTATTAATGAAGAAGAATTAATTTCACTAAAAGAATCAGAAATTAAATCAAAAACTATTTCAAGTTTATTTGATATTGAGGAAGGAATAATTGGCTTTAAAACAAAGTTAGATGATATTTGTAAAGTAAGCGAAAAAGCAATAAATGAGGGCTGCTCTTTAATAATCATTTCGGACAAAGGAGTTAGTTCTAAACAAAGTTTTATTCCTCCTTTATTAGCTGTAGGTGCGATTCATCATTATCTTCTTAAAAAAGAAATAAGATTAAAGGCCTCGCTAATTATTGAAACGGGTCAATGCTGGAGTACACATCACTTAGCCTGTTTAATTGGTTATGGAGTTAGTGCTGTTTGCCCTTGGTTAACACTTGAATCTGGAAGACATTGGTTACAACATCCAAAAACTCAAAAGCTTATTGATAGTAAGAAAATCAATCCACTATCAATTGATGACGTTCAGAAAAATATCAAAAAAGCTTTGGAAGATGGATTAAGAAAAATACTTTCTAAGATAGGTATTTCTCTATTATCTAGCTATCATGGTGCTCAAATATTTGAAGCTGTAGGTCTCGGTTCTGACTTAATTAAAATAGCTTTCGATGGAACAACGAGTCGAATTGCAGGGATCACACTAAAAGAACTCGCAAATGAATCACTCCTAATTCATACCAAAGCCTTTCCAGAAATCAATTTAAAAAAATTAGAGTTTTTAGGATTTGTTCAGTTTAGAAATAATGGGGAATATCATTCTAATAATCCTGAAATGTCAAAGGTTTTACATTCTGCCCTAAAGCAAGGGCCAGGATACGATCATTTTGAGACTTATAAAAAACTTATTCGCAACAGGCCAATTACTTCGTTAAGAGATTTACTCTCAATCAACTCGACAAGAAAAAGTATCCCCATTGATGAGGTTGAAAGTGTTGAATCAATATGTAAAAGGTTTTGTACTGGAGGAATGAGTTTAGGAGCATTATCAAGAGAAGCTCATGAAGTCTTGGCTGTTGCAATGAATAGAATCGGCGGGAAAAGTAATAGCGGGGAAGGAGGAGAAGATCCTGCTCGTTTTAATGTATTGAATGATATTGATGAAAATACTCAATCGGCAATATTACCATCTATAAAAGGCCTAGAAAATGGGGATACTGCTTGCTCAGCTATTAAACAAATAGCCTCTGGAAGATTTGGGGTTACTCCAGAATATCTAAGAAGTGGTAAGCAACTTGAAATAAAAATGGCTCAAGGAGCTAAGCCAGGCGAAGGTGGCCAATTACCAGGACCAAAAGTTGATTCATATATTGCAAAGCTAAGAAACAGCAAACCCGGAGTAGCCTTAATATCTCCACCCCCACATCATGATATTTACTCTATAGAAGACTTAGCCCAGTTAATTCATGACTTGCACCAAGTACATCCACAAGCGAAGGTAAGTGTAAAACTTGTTTCTGAAATTGGTATAGGTACTATCGCTGCTGGAGTTAGCAAAGCGAATGCTGATGTAATACAAATTTCTGGACATGATGGTGGTACTGGGGCTTCACCTCTAAGTTCTATTAAACATGCTGGATTACCTTGGGAATTAGGTGTTGCAGAAGTCCATAAATCCCTTATGGAAAACAATCTTAGAGATAGAGTACTTTTGAGAACTGATGGCGGACTAAAAACAGGATGGGATGTAGTAATCGCGGCTCTTTTAGGTGCGGAAGAATTTGGCTTTGGTTCAGTAGCGATGATTGCTGAAGGTTGTATAATGGCGCGTGTTTGTCATACAAACAAATGTCCTGTGGGAGTAGCTACTCAAAAAGAAGAATTAAGGAAAAGGTTTAAAGGTTTACCTGAAAATGTAGTGAACTTTTTCTTATATATTGCTGAAGAGATAAGACAAATAATGAGTAGCATTGGTGTCTCTAATATGGATGAATTGATTGGCAATCAGGAATTTCTAACAGCAAGAGATATTAATCTTCCAAAAACTGCAAATATTGATCTTAGTTCTCTAATTAAAAAAGGGGCTCAAAATAAAGACAGGTCATGGTTAAAGCATTCCAAGACTGCTCATACTAATGGATATGTGTTAGAGGATCAATTTTTGTCTGATAATGAATTCATGAATTCTATTAAGAATCATGGAAAATTGATTAAAGAAATAGAAATCAATAACACTGACAGAAGTGTATGTGCAAAAATATCAGGTGAAATTGCGGCACTTTATGGAAATAATGGATTTAATGGTGAACTAAATCTCAATTTCAAGGGATATGCAGGACAGAGTTTTGGTGCTTTTTTATTAAAAGGAATGCATATCCAATTAATTGGAGAAGCTAATGATTATGTTTGCAAAGGAATGAATGGAGGTGTACTTACTATTGTTCCTCCACAAGTAGATGAGAAATCTTCAGAGCAAGTAATATTGGGTAATACCTGTCTTTATGGAGCAACAGGTGGCAAATTGTTTGCTTTAGGTAAATCCGGAGAAAGATTTGCCGTTAGAAACAGTGGTGCAACCGCAGTGACAGAGGGTTCGGGCGACCATTGTTGTGAATATATGACTGGTGGCAAGATAGTAATTTTAGGTTCAACAGGAAGAAATATTGGAGCAGGAATGACTGGTGGAATAGCTTATATACTTGACGAAAATAATGATTTAGAAAATAAAGTGAATAAGGAAATAGTCAGTATCCATAAAATAACTAATCTTAAGCAAGAACAGATTTTATTAGGAATTCTGGGTGAATATCAAGAGAAAACAAAGAGCTTAAAAGCATCCAATATAATTAATAATTGGTCTAATTTTAAGGAAATTTTTAAAATAGTTATTCCTCCAAGTGAAGAAGAAATGCTTGGTTTATAAAGTTAATGAATGCCTATTTTTATTAAGACTGAACTCATAAAAAAAGAATATTTAATTCAAAAAGATATAAGTAAGAAAATAATCAATGAACATATCCAATGGATAGAACATTTAAAGGAAAAAGGAATAAATATCAAAAGCGGTTTTTTAGTGGATGAATTAAAACAATCAGGCGCTGGTGGGTTACTTATTCTTGAAATTGGAACCTATAAAGAAGCTCTAGAAATTATCAAAAACGATCCGATGATAAAAAATAATATTGTTGAATGGAAATTAAATGAATGGATTAATATCAATTAATAAATAGTTTAATTATCTCGGAAACTTTTTCATAAGTTTCTGAATCTCTTCAGCATGATAACTACTACGAGTTAAAGGAGAACTGACAACTTGCATAAAACCTAATTCATTTTCTCCAAATAATTTAAAATAATTAAATTTCGAAGGGGTGACAAATCTTTGGACTTGAAGATGTTTTGGGCCTGGAGATAAGTATTGGCCAATAGTAACTATATCTACATCATTTTTTCTTAAATCCATGAGAAGATTTAAAACTTCATCATCCTTTTCTCCTAATCCCAACATAAAACCAGATTTAGTATAAACACTTGGGAAATATTCTCTTGTTCTTTTAAGTAATTCTAAAGTTCTTTGATAGTTTCCTTGTGGTCGGACTTTCCTATACAAAGCTGGGACAGTCTCAATATTATGATTTAAAACGTTTGGTTTAGAATCTAAAATCTTTTCAAGTGCTGACCAATTACCACATAAATCTGGAATTAATAATTCAATAGTTGTTTCAGGAGATTTTTTTCTAACTTCCGAAACACATTTATAAAACTGTGAAGCTCCCCCATCACCTAGATCATCTCTATTAACAGAGGTAATCACAACATGTTTAAGTTTCATTCTAAAAACAGCCTCTGCCAAACGATCAGGTTCTGTTGGGTCTAAATCTCTCTGGGATCTATCAAAATCAATATCGCAATATGGACAAGCTCTAGTACAGCCTGGGCCCATGATTAGAAAAGTTGCAGTTCCACTAGCAAAACATTCGCCAATATTAGGACAGCTTGCTTCTTGACATACAGTATTTAATTTTAAATCACTCAACAAATTCGCAGTATTTCCTATTCTCTCAACTTGAGGTGCTTTTACTCTTAACCAGTCAGGCTTCGAAACCGCATTATTAGAAATATTAGTCAAATTAATTTATTCATCTAATCATTCTAATTTTAATCAAAATAATTTAACTTTACTATTTTTATTTACTTCACTAAAGAAATTAAATTTCTAATTAACGCTGGAATTAATTTAAAGATTACTTTTAGAAAAAATTTTGGTATTTTTTTTAACATTTTTCCCTCAAAAACTAACTATATAATAAACAAACTGTTCTAATAACATAAAATAGGACAATATATAGAACATAATTTTTAGTATAGTTTTCAAACATTATTATTTATTCATTATTTGGCTATTTTTGACTAAATTATTACAATTTAATGTTCTATAAAGTGTTTTTTTCTTTAGTATTTGGTACAGTTAAAAATATAAGTATTAAAACATTGACTTTTAAATTTAAAAGAAAACGTTTTCTTTTATCTGAAAAAAATAAAAAATTTAAATCTATTGGGTATGCAAGAGCTATAGATAGTGAATTTGATTACTTAAAAGAACAAATAAATTGCCTAAAAAATGAGGGTTGCAGCTTAATATTTTCTGAAATCATAAATTTAGATGAAGAAATAAAACCCGAATTTAGAAAAGCTCTAAATTATTTATCAAAAGGAGATGAGTTAGTCGTTACAAAACTAGATCGTGCATTTTCTAATAGGAGTGAATGTATAAAGACAATCCATAAACTCTTGAATAATGATGTTAAGTTGAGAACTTTATCTGGTTTTTTGTCTCCCGAATATTCATCAGAGATATCTTGGTCAGTCTTTAATATTTTGTATGAGTTAGATAATTTAGATAATGAGTCTTTGGGCGAAAGGAAAAAAGAACTTATTTTGCAAAGAAGATTAAATGGAAATAATTTAGGTGGCAGACCGAAAATTAGTCCTTTAAAAGAATCATTAGTGATGAGATTACGTAATGAGGGTTTCTCATATAGATCAATCAGAACTCAAACTGGGATTGCCTTATCAACAATTAGAAGAATAATTTTAGATGGAGAAGCTAGCTAATATGAATAAAAAAGAACTTGAAAACCTTATTAAAGAAAACCT
>QCVY01000015.1 GCA_003208695.1 Prochlorococcus sp. AG-686-P16
GATAATAAAGGAAGAATTAGCAGCAGCAGAGTAAGAGATTTATTACAAAAAAGTGATTTAAAGAATGCTTTTAAAATACTTAATAGGCCATACAGTTTTAAAGGAAAAGTAGTTGAAGGAAAAGGTATTGGAAAGAGCCTAGGATTTCCTACAGCAAATCTTGAAATAGATGGAAGAAAATGTTTACCTGGTGAAGGAGTCTATGCAGCATGGTCTACCATAAATAATTCTTCCAATAAAATCGCCTCGGTTATGAATCTTGGTTCTCAACCAACTATTGATCCTCTCTTGCCATCCGCCGTTGAAGTTCATTTAATTAATAAAGATATCAACTTATATGGGCTAAATTTATCAGTAGAACCTGTTGAGAAGCTGAGATCTCAAATCAAGTTTCAAAATATTGATCAACTCGCCAATCAAATTACAAAAGACAGAGAACATGCATTAAAAATTCTTAGTAAGCACAATAAATAAATTTTTATATGAAAAACTCAAACATAACTCAACCGGAAGATTTACGAATATCTCAAATTATTGACGCTAATCTGGATAGAGCAAGAGAAGGTCTAAGGGTCTTAGAGGACTGGGCCAGATTTGGCTTGGGTAATGAAGATTTTGTTATAAGAATAAAAAACTTCCGACAAATCTTAGGTAAAAATCATTTAGAAATTTATAAATTATCAAGAAACTATATTAAGGATCAATGCAAAGGATTATCTCATGTTGAACAAATCAACAGGAATAGTTCCTCTAAAATAATAAGTTCTAATTCTGCAAGGGTTCAAGAAGCTCTAAGAGTTATTGAAGAATTTTCAAGGATTCATAATAGTAAACTTTCTAAAATAGCTTCCGAGATTAGATATGAAATTTACACTTTAGAAATTGAACTATTAAATTTCAATACTCGTAAGAGAGCACAATTAATTATTAGTAAAAACAATTTATATTCAATAACAGACCAAAGAGAAAACTTATTAGAAATAATTGAAAAAATATTATTAGGAGGGGTGAAAATAATTCAGCATAGATTTAAAGAAGGTCATGATAAAGACCATCTCAAAGAGGCAATTGAAATAAATAACTTATGTAAAAAATATAATTCTTTGTTCATAGTTAACGACAGATTAGATATTGCACTGGCATCAAATGCAGATGGTATTCATCTTGGTCAAGACGACCTCGATATAAAAACAGTAAGAAAATTACTTGGCGCCTCAAAAATCATTGGAGTTTCAGCCAACAATTCAATTGATATCAAAAAAGCTGTAAAAGACGAATGCGATTACATTGGAGTTGGACCAGTTTTTCCAACCTTAACAAAGAAGAATAAAGAACCTCTCGGTGTGGAGAAAATTGAAGCCTTAACAAAAGACATAAATATTCCTTGTTTTGCCATAGGAGGAATTAATAAATCAAATATCTCTTCTCTAAAAAATCATGGGATTAGTAAGGTCGCAATAGTTTCTGGGCTGCTAAATTCAAAAGATCCAAAAGAAGAAGCTATCATTATCATAAAAGAATTATCCCATGAAAATCAGTGTAAACGGTAAAGAAAAAAAAATAGAACTAGAAAATAAAAAGGCCTTACTTTCAAGCACTTTAGAATTCTTAGGATATAAGCAAAATACTGTAGTTGTTGAAGTAAATGACTTAATTATTAACTCAAAAAAATGGGATAATGAAATAATAAAAGAAGGAGACAGACTGGAGATCGTATCTATTGTTGGAGGCGGATAATTTACTAAATAGTAGAAATTTGGAAATCTTCATATTTTTTTAACTTTAAGCTTGAAACAATAACCCAATTTTTAATTTTTTCATTTTATATTCTTATTACTTCAGCCAGAAAATGAAAGAAAACTTAAATCAAAATTCAAGATCTTTGAAATGGGAGCCGAATGGTGAATTAGCCCAAAAAGATTTATCCGAATTAATCGAAAGATTAAAAAATGTAGAAGGTGATGATACTTCTTCAGAATTATCAAGATTAGGTACCAAATCGAACATAATAAATTAATTTTGTTACTAAGAGCTTGCTTTTATATAAATTTATATCAAATTATAATTACTGTAGATTCAATACATGACCAAAAGATATCCAGAGTGGGTTAATACGAATGTTGTTATGAAGGCTATAAAAATGCGGGAAGAAGGAATACTTTCTAAACAACTAAATTTATGGATAGAGAATTTATTAGAAATCGAAAAACATAATTAACCTTTAGCAAACCCTTTTATAATTCTCAGCGCAGCCATTGCCGCTCCATAACCATTGTCTATATTCATAACCGAAATCCCAGGAGCACAACTTGATAACATACTATTTAGAGCAGTTTCTCCATTTTTACTAACTCCATACCCTACGGAAACCGGCACCGCAATTATAGGTTGAGGTAATAATCCTCCAATAACAGTTGCGAGAGCTCCTTCCATTCCCGCACAAACTATTAGAACATCGTATTTATTAATTTCCTCTATTTCACTGAATAAACGATGAAGTCCTGCTACTCCTACATCTATAAAAGTTTGACAGCTAACTCCATAAATTTCTAGAGATAATTTAGCTTCAAGTGTTACTGCTAAATCACTAGAGCCTCCTGAGATTATTGCTACTTTTTTATTTGTCGAGAATTTATTTAAATTTTCACCAATTATGAAGCAATTTGCTTCTTCAATAAATCTACCCTCCTTAAAGATTTCTAATAAATGTGCAGCTTTTTCTTTATCAATACGCGTAATAAAAACTACTTCTTTTTTTTCTAAGACTTCTTTAGACAATCTCTTTAATTGATCTATACTTTTATCTGCACCCCAAATCGCTTCAACAAGTCCAATTCTTTCTCTTCTCTGGAAGTCAAACCTAATATCTAAATTCATCCTTGTTTAACTAACTCTCCTTCATAAATTAATTCAAAAGGATTAACTTTTGTATTCAAAGATGTTTTAACGTTTTCTTCAAATTTTTCTTGCACCTCATTTACTTCGTTCATTGATATACTTTTCCATAGTTTTTTATTTTCCCAATTTACCAATATTAAAGCTTCTTCCTTTTCTTTATCCCAGAATATTTGCCTACCTAAAAAACCATCTTGAATAGATAACCAAGGCTCCCAAACTTCTTTTTCAGCCTGAAGCCATACTTTTTTAAACTCAGAAGGAATCTTAAGTCTTAATTCTTCTGTGACAGGTCCACTTTGATAAGTATCCATGGGAAGAGCATTAAGGATTGGAGAATTGATTTGAAAAAGGGAAATTAATAGAAAAATAAATAAAAAAGAAAGGTTTTTTATTTTCTCTTTAACCTTGAATTTTTTTTTCATTCTTTTTTCTCAAGCAAAACTACAGAGTGACAACTTATTCCTTCCTCTCTACCCTCAGCTCCCAATTTCTCATTTGTGGTAGCCTTTATTCCAATAAAACTACCATTAATTTGTAAGGTATTAGAAATATTATTCTTCATTTGTTGCACATGGGGTTTAATTTTTGGTCTTTCAGCCACGATAACGCTATCAATATTATTCACTTCCCAACCTTCCTTTCTAATTAATTCAATAACTTTAGATAATAAAAATAAACTATCAGCATTTTTCCATTTCTGATCAGATGGTGGGAAATATTTTCCAATATCTCCAAGAGATAGAGCTCCTAATAATGCATCCATTATTGAATGACTAAGAACGTCAGCATCACTATGACCATCAAGTCCTAAATTATCAGGATGCTGCATCTTAACTCCTCCAATTATTAAGTCCCGCCCCTCCACTAATCTATGGATATCATATCCATTACCTATTCGGAATTTCATTATTTCATTTGAGTCTCTGTTTATTCTCTTACTTTTTGGTAATTTTTTATAGTCATCATTCGAAATCAAATCATTTCTTCTATCCAAGGTCCTTTCTAACATTTTTTGCTTACGCCATAATTTAATCTCTTCATGATTACCACTAACCAGAATATCTGGCACCCTCATTTCTCTAAAAATTAAAGGTCTAGTGTAATGAGGATATTCTAATAAAGAAGAATTATGACTCTCATCTATTAACGATCCTGGATCTCCTAGGGTTCCTGGTAATAATCTTGTTAAGCCATTTATTATAGATATAGAAGGGATTTCGCCACCTGAAAGTACATAATCACCAATAGAAACCTCTTCATCAGCCAAGCATCTAACTCTTTCATCAAAACCTTCGTATTGCCCACAGATAATTATCAATTGATCCAAAGAAGACCATCTTAAAAGATCCTGCTGCTTCAAGACTTTACCTTGTGGAGTCATTAATAGAGTTTTACTATTCGGTAATTTATCTATTGAATCATGAGCCTTGTAGATCGGTTCTGGTTTTAAAACCATCCCTGAACCTCCCCCGTAAGGCTTATCATCTACTTGCCTATAATTACCTTCTCCGTATTCTCTTAAATCGTGCAATTTGACATTAATCAGATTTTTCTCTAAAGCTCTTGTTATGACCCCTAAATTATTGATTAATTCAAAAGCTTTGGGAAACAAAGTAATTACGTCAAAATTGAAACGAGTCATTTAGTAATCCACCTCATAACCTAGCTCCATTAATTTTGATTCTTTTTTTCTCCAATTTGGAACAACTTTTACAAACAACTCCAAGTGAACTGGACCATTTATTAACTTCTTCATATTTGATCTTGCTGTCTGACCGATAGTCTTTAACATCGAACCTTTTTGACCAATAAGAATTCCCTTTTGACTTGTTCTCTCAACAATAATTGTAGCCAAAATAGCCGTAAATTTTTTACCCTTATCTCTTTTAATTTCCTTAATTTTTTCTATGTTTACTGCAACACTATGGGGGACTTCCTCCCTTGTATTGATTAATACTTGCTCTCTTACTAAATCCGCTAATAAATTATCTAGAGGTTGATCACATATTGTATCTTCCTCGTAAAGCATTGGTCCTATTGGGAGGAAATTTAAAATTATATCAATCAATTCAGAGCATCCATCTCCTTCAGAGGCGCTTACTATTTGAAAACTTTTACTAGTCCCAAAAACTTTTCTATATTGATCTAATCTTAGACTCTTGAATTCCTTATTCACTAAATCCCATTTATTCAATGCAACAATAAATTCAGTTTTATTGGCAACTAAAAAATCTTTTATGTATTCATCACCTCTCCCAGGTTCAACACTTGAATCGAGAACTAAAACGACCATATCCACTCCATTGATTGCTGATTTAGCATTTTTCACAAGTATTTCGCCTAGAAGATGATGAGGTTTATGAACTCCAGGCGTATCTACAAAAATTATTTGCCCAAATTTTGTAGTAAGTATTCCTTTTAATTTATTTCTAGTAGTCTGAGCAACAGGAGAAGTAATTGTTATTTTCTCTCCAATTAACTTATTTATTAAAGTAGATTTCCCTACATTTGGCCTTCCAAGTAAAGTTACGAAACCAGATTTATAATTAGTCAAAAGTCTTTTAAAATATCCATAATAAAATTCTGATCAAAAATGATAAAAAAAGCTATAAACTTAAAAGAAACTTCTTTTACTCAGGCAATAAATATATCTGCTCAATGGTGTAATGAATGGGGAGAAGATCTTTTAAGTGAGGAAGTTTTGGCGGATAGAGTCGCAGAGCTAATTAAAACAAAAAACGGTCTGAGAGGTTTTTTTGCGTATGCATTGTCAGATCAAAATTGTTATTTATTAGATAAGCTTCCGTTCTCATTTGTTTTCAAACTTCAAGAGGCTGGAGATGATGTAGTTGAAATAGTAATTAAAAATCTAATTATGAGCTCTGCCCAAATAATAGTTCATGAAAGTAACAATAATTTTGAATATAAATCTAATTCGGAAAATATCTCAGAGAGATGTAAAAGCATTTTGCGAGTTTTAGAAACGAATTCTGTTACAAAAAATATTAATCAGATAATGAATGATTTAGACAATCTTGGAAACAGCTTCGATAATTCAAAAAAATACAACGATGAGCAAAAGGAATTCATAAAGCATCAAATTCTCGATATCGTACAATAAAAAAGCGTAGATAGTTCTACGCTTTGGAGTATATAAGTTAAAAATAATTATTTAATTTCTTCTTCCACCACCTTGAAGTGCGATCATCAATCTTAAAATAAACACAAATAGATTTATATAAGTTAAATACATACCTAAGGCTCCAGCAAGGTATTGATCATCGTTATATCTTCTTGGCATTGTGTAAAAATCTAGGAAAGACATCGCAACGAATAAAACCGTTCCAAATCCTGCAATCATCAGCTCAAGTCCTGAACCTCCAAAAACTCCCGGAGCAAAGAACCCCCCGATTAATTGAACAAACATAGCTATCAACAAACCAATTAAGCCAAGTCCGACAACTCCGCTAAGGGCTTGTCCAACACTATCGCTGATTCTTTGGCCTGTATAAGAAGCTATTACAAAAGTAATACCTGTAGCCAGTGCTGCTGTACCAACAGATCCAATACCAATTGTTCCAATTGCCAAAGCTACTATTCCACTTAACGTAAATCCAGTTAATAAACTGAATCCAGTTAACAAAGGGAGAGCTTTTGTGTTATTTGCGTTGTTGGCAGCACTTGTTGCAACGAAAAATAAAACCAATTCAGCTATCAGAGCAACAATAGAGAGAGGTTGAAATAGTGAAGGGTTTGTTGCTATCAGTGTGACGCCTGCTAATACGCCTAAAGAAGTTAAAACCATTCCTCCACCTACATAAGGAAGAGCTTTCTGTACTACATTTGGTCCAACGATCGAACTTGTCTGAGCATCGCGAATAGCTTGATTAAAATTACTACTTGCTGGCATTTTATACCTTGTTTATTATTTATATTCTACCTAATTTTTTTTTATTTCAGTGTACGGTTCACCCAAGTAATATTTTATTGATAAGCCTCAATAATTTTCTGAACTAAAGGATGTCTAACTACATCATCAACAGTTAAATAACAAAACTTAATTCCTTCAGTATTAGAGAATATTTTTGATGCTTCCACCAAACCACTTAACTGATCATTTTTTAAATCAATTTGAGTAATATCACCATTAACGACCATCTTTGATCTTTCACCTAATCTAGTTAAAAACATTCTCATTTGAGAAGTTGTAGTATTTTGAGCTTCATCTAAAATAACTAAAGAATTATCTAATGTTCTTCCTCTCATAAATGCAAGTGGTGCTACTTCAATAATGCCTTTATCAATTAATGAATTTGTTTTATCGGTTCCAAAAATACTATTAAGAGAATCAAACAAAGGTCGTAAGTATGGATCAACTTTTTGCTGCAAATCTCCGGGGAGAAATCCTAAATTTTCTCCAGCTTCTACGGCTGGTCTAGTTAAAACAATTTTTTCAATTTTTTTCTCATTTAATAATCTGGCGGCACAAACAGTTGCTAAAAATGTTTTACCCGTACCTGCCGGACCAATAGCGAAAGTTAAATCAAAGTTCTCTATAGACTCAGCATATTCTTTTTGTCGTATAGTCCTAGGCCTTAAATATCTCCCTTTTTTTGAACGAACTAGAATCTTTTTCCCAAGCTCAGCATGAGAAGAAGATTCTCCCATATTTAAAGAACTTAGAGCAGCCTTAAGATCCACTTCTGGGACTTCTAATCCTTGTTCCCAAATTGGTCTGGTTAGCTCTACTAATGCAGATGCCCTTTCAAGTTTAGGAATTACTCCATTCATTTCAAGTTGTAGACCTCTAATAGTTAAGGAGACACCAGTAAGAGATTCAAATTTTTTTAAAAAAGAATTTCCAGGACCAGATAAAGCAGTAGCAGCATCCGAACTTGGCAAATCTATAGTGAAGTGACCAGTTTTGGAAACTTCTTTCATTTAGTTAATAGGTAAAAATAAATTCAACAATTTTTTATTTTTCAGCTTCTTTACTATCGCTTTCAGCTTCTTTACCCTTGCCCTTTTCAATCTTTTCTTTTTCTAATTTAGCCTTGCCAATAGCAATGGAAGGTCTAACTTTCTTTTCTAATAATCCACCCTTTTCCAATAAAGTTCTTACAACATCGGTAGGTTGTGCTCCCTGAGTAAGCCTGATTCTTAAAGCTTCTGTGTCAAGCCTAGTTTCTTTAGTTCTTGGATTGTAAAAGCCTAATTCTTGAAGAGGTCTTCCATCTCTTCTGGAAGTACTATTGCATGCAACGATCCTGAAACTTGCTTCTTTTTTCTTTCCAAAGCGCTTAAGGCGCAATTTAATCATTGTAAATTAGTACAGGTTACTTAATAATATCATTTAGAGGTGGCTATTTATAAACTATAAATCCCCAAAACCTTTTTTCTTTTTATTTGATTTTTGTTTTTTAAATGATTTATTACCGTTCCCTACACCCATTCCTGGCATTCCACCCATTCCTGGCATTCCCCCATTTGACATTTGTTTCATAAAACCTCTCATCCTTTGAAAGTCAGCAAGTACTTTATCAACATCTTTTGCTTGATATCCACTACCTTGTGCAATCCTTTGTCTTCTGGATGGTTGAGCAGCAAGGACCTCTGGTTTTTGCTTCTCTTCTAAAGTCATAGAAGAGATCATTGATTCAATTTTTTTTAATTGTTCTTCCCCATTTTTTATCATTCCATCATCAATTTTATTCATCCCCGGTATTAATTTGATTAAACCTCCAAGAGATCCCATTCTCTTCATTAATCTCATTTGCTTAACAAAATCATTAAAGTCAAAAGTTGCCTCTTGGAGTTTCTTTTGCATGACTTCAGCATCAGCAAGCTCAACTTCTTTTTGTGCCTTTTCAACAAGTGTTAATACGTCTCCCATACCTAGGATTCTGCTCGCCATTCTCTCAGGATGGAATGGCTGCAATGCTTCTATCTTTTCACCAGTTCCTATAAATTTTATTGGTTTTCCACTTATTTTTCTTATTGAAAGTGCAGCTCCACCTCTTGAATCGCCATCCAACTTAGTTAATATTGCCCCCGATATCCCCACTTTTTCATGAAATGACTTCGTCAAATCAGCGGCTTCTTGTCCAATCATAGAATCGACAACCAGTAAAACTTCATCAGGTTTTGTAACTTCTTTGATTCGAACCATTTCACTCATCATTGATTCATCTATTTGCAATCTTCCTGCGGTATCAACAATTAAGGTATCTACATCATTTGCGTTAGCATAATTCAAAGCATCCTTTGCTATTTCTTCAGGCTTACTGTTTTTTTCTTTTGCTGAGAAAACTTCTAAATCATACTGATCGCCAATTGTCTTAAGTTGTTCAACAGCTGCCGGTCTATAAATATCAGCTGCAACTAATAAAACCTTTTTTTCTTTTTCCTTCAAATAAAGGCCTAACTTACCCGTTGCTGTTGTTTTTCCAGCACCTTGTAAACCTGCCATCAAAATAACAGTAGGCGGGGTTTCTTTTTCGTTTAACGGGGAATTTTCAGTTCCCATAATATTTATTAATTCTTTGTTAACAACTTCTATAAATTTTTGTCCGGGATTAACACCTCTTACGACTTCTTCTCCAATAGCTTTGTCTTTTACATCTGAAACAAATTCTTTAACCACAGATAAGCTAACATCAGCATCTAATAATGCTTTTTTAACTTGCTTTAAAGCATCATCAATATTATTTTCGCTAATTTTGGCTTCACCTCTTAAACCTTTAACGGCGTCTTCAAAGCGTGAAGAGAGTTCATCAAACATTATTTATACTTAATTTCTTTAAACATTATAGATGATCCTAAAAGCTAATCCTAAACACCACTTATGTAGTCAACTAATTTCCAAGAGTTATTTGAGAAACCTAAAATATATTTAACTTTCAAAAAAGGAGTAATTGTTGTTTCATTTATCAATTCTCCATCTATTTTCAATATTTTTTCTGTATATTTCAAATCAACTGATACTGATATTCTAGATGCCGTTTGAGTTAAAAGTACAATGTTTTCAATATTGGTATTGATATTTTTGTAGATACCTTTTTCAATATCAAGTTGTCTTTCCTTCGTTAATCTATTAATCAAATCACTTTGAACTATCTTTGATAAATTAATTTCACTTGTTCCTGCTAGAAATTTGCTTTTGTTTACAAGCCATGTCTTAATTAAATATTCAATTTGTTCTAAGGAGGGAGAAGCCGTTCTTATTTCTCCTCCTGAGAAAGAAATTCTTTCTGTAGTTTCTGAGAGAATAATTTTTGAGTCATCTAGCACTTTTTTTTTATCGTCTTGATTTAAAACTTCATTAAAAACATTCTTATTTTCATTTATGGATAATGAGTTATCAATTATTTCTTTTTCCTGCAGTGGTTTTTTGAAATTATTTCTTATAAGTCCTACACCTAGTCCAAAAGCAAATAAAATCAAAAAAACATAAAGGTATGATAGGTAGGGAGATTTATTAAATATTCTATAGTTCTCTAACGCTTCTCCAAATAAAAATTTTAATTCGGCAATTTTTTCTATTGAGTACTTATATAACTCCATTGATTTATTTTTAATAATCTCATCTGTATAAATATTTTCTTCAATAACCTCTTGACCATCTTCTCTTACTCCTCCAGGCAAAGGTAATCGGCCTTCTTCAAAATTATTTGAATTGAAATCAGGATCCGTATTTAAATCTTTTGGAGATTCCTGAGCTTTCAAATTTGGCTGATTTTGAAGCCCAGAATTAAATACAGTTCTATTTGATTTTTTTTCTATTTGCTCAATAAATTCTTGGATTTCTTTATCTTCAAACCAAGACTCTAAATCGATTTCTTTTAAATCAATATCCCGATAACCAACCAAAACATCATTTTCTAACCAATTTTTACAAAAAATACATATTGCTTCTAATTTTTCACCAGGATAATTATTTAACCAATCTCTTAACTTTTCATCAGAACTACTTAAAAACCTTGCTGAGGATTGCTCAACATCTGCTAAAAGCAAATCTAAGCAACCTATTAATGGCATGGAGTCAAGTCCTGATAAATTTAGTTTTTTTAATATTTTTCGAGCTTCGAATAATTTTGCAGGTTTTCTTCTCACAAAACCAATTGCTGTTAAAGATAAAAAAGCTAAAAATCCAGCTTCACTCGAACCTTTTTTTTGTAATTCTAAAAATAAATCTAATTGGTCCTGAACAGTCAGGAACGGCTTTATTTGTTGAAAGAAAGATTCAAATTCTTGCTGATTTAGACAATCATTGTATTCAGATTTATTTTTCCCTTCTAATCCACCTCTTTTGATTATTAAATTTTCCAGCATACTTAAACCTTTTTTATGCGACTCATATTCATTTAAGTCTCTACTCAACAAATCAAGAATTCGATACGGAAGAAGTGACACTAAGTCCTCCTCAAGAGTTTTCCGTAATTCCCCTAGCTTGCCCATTCTTTGAAGAAGCTGTATACCTTCTTGTAAAAAATCTGCAGCATTTGAATAGGATCTTTTATCTTGCTCTTGTATTGCAGAATCTCTAGATGTCAAAGCAGCTAACAACGTAAGATCAGCTTCTCTACTGCTACCCAAAGCAGGAGTTTGTGGGGGTTGCAATGCTTTTCTTGTTATTTTGAAGGCTTCTTTAGAAGAGCCAGATTCCCAAAGGAGAATTAATCCTGCAACCTCTCTGTTGGAAGATAAATCTAAACCTGATGCTCCATTTAGTAATAAATTTTCGTAATCTCTTCGACTATCTGGATCTGTAAGCAAATCTGCAGTAAGGCGAAGCAATTCCGATCTTTGAGTTAAAACCTCGTATGTGAATCCTTCATCAGGAGTTTTATCCAAGCGCAATTGGAAAGCCCTTAATATTTCCTCAGATGTTGCTGAGGGGCTTACACCTATTAAACGAAAGTGGTCTAATGGAAGTTCCAAACAAATATCCTATTGAAAATCCTTTAAATGAATTTTATCAATTTATATTTTTTTTTCATAAGGTCTTGGAGAGTTATTAAAAAAAAACGTGAAAATCGTCCATTGAAGCTTAGAATGTTAACAAATCAAAACTTCATTAAGGTATTTTCTTGGAAACACACGTAGAGAGAATTTCAAATCTTCAGGACTTTAAAAAAGCGAAGTTAGATCGTGAAACAGGATTATTTCTCTATGAAGATATGACGCTTGGCAGAAGATTTGAAGATAAATGTGCTGAGATGTACTACAGAGGCAAGATGTTTGGATTCGTACATCTTTATAACGGCCAAGAAGCAATCAGCACTGGTGTGATAGGTGCAATGAAAAGAAAACATGACTGGTTTTGCAGTACCTATCGCGACCATGTTCATGCGCTTAGTGCAGGTGTTCCATCTTTTGAAGTGATGAGTGAATTATTTGGTAAAGCAACAGGATGTAGTAAAGGCAGAGGAGGTTCTATGCATTTATTCTCAAAAGAGCATCATCTATTAGGAGGATATGCTTTTATTGGAGAGGGTATTCCAGTTGCCTTGGGATCAGCTTTTTCAAGTAAATACAAAAAAGAAGTTGCTGGTGACAATCAAAGTGACTCCGTAACAGCTGCTTTCTTTGGAGATGGGACTTGTAATAATGGACAATTCTTTGAATGTTTGAATATGGCTCAATTATGGAAATTACCAATAATTTTTGTAGTTGAAAATAATAAATGGGCTATTGGAATGGCTCATGACAGAGCTACAAGCAACCCAGAAATATGGAGAAAAGCATCAGCTTTCGGGATGCATGGTGAAGAAGTTGATGGAATGGATGTATTAGCTGTAAGGGGAGCTGCTCAAAGGGCTGTTGAAAGAGCAAGAGCTGGAGAGGGTCCAACTTTGCTAGAGTGCTTAACTTACAGATTCAGAGGGCATTCTTTAGCTGATCCAGACGAATTAAGAGCTGAACAAGAAAAAGAATTCTGGGCCAAAAGAGATCCTATTAAAAAATTAGCTAATCAAATGGTAGAAGGGAATTTTGCTAAAGAAGAGGAATTAAAAAATATAGAAAAGAAAATAGATTTAGAAATCTCTGAATCTGTTAAAAATGCTTTAGATGCTCCAGAACCGCCTTCTAACGAATTAACTAAATATATTTGGGCTGAAGATTAAATCAAATGCCACTTGGTAATTTTCTGGTTAAATTTCTTAGTTTTCTAAGAGCCTTTAGTTCCACCTGTCTTACTCTTTCTCTTGAGACTTCTAATAATCTGCCTATTTCTGCTAAGGTATGTCTCTCATTTCCATCTAAACCGAATCTTAACTTCAGAACATGTTGTTCTTGTTCGCTTAAATGACTTAACCACTTTCCTAGCTGCTCTTGATGCATTTTTTGCTCAACTTGGTCTAGGGGCTCTTCATTATTACTATCTGCAATAAGATCACCTAAGAAACTCCTGCCATCATCTCCATTAACAGGTGCGTCCAAACTACTTGTAGATAGAGCTTGCCTTAATACAGAATCAAGTTCCTCTACATCTATCTCCATTTCTTCCGCAATTTCAATTCTACTTGGCATTGCTCCAAGTTTATGAGCTAATTCTCTACTTATTTTTCTAATAGTGGCAAGTCTCTCACTTAAATGAACGGGTAAACGAATAGTTCTTGATTGGCAGGCAATAGCTCTTGTCATACTTTGGCGAATCCACCAAAAAGCATATGTAGAAAACTTATATCCTCTTGTAGGATCAAACTTTTCAACTGCTCTCTCTAAACCCAACGAACCTTCTTGAACAAGATCTAAGAGTTCTAATCCTTTACCTTGATATTTTTTTGCAACGCTGACTACTAACCTTAAATTAGCTTTCATCATTCTCTCTTTTGCCCTTCTTCCAATTTTTATTGTTCTTTTATCTTGCGGACAAAATTCCTTTGTTTTTTCATTTAGTTGACCGTCTTCAGTAAGAACCATCATTTTTTGAACTTGGTTACCCAATTCAATTTCTTCAGCAGGAGTTAATAACGGAACTCTACCTATATTAGATAAATACCAACTAATAGGATCATTGCCTCTTCTTTTTTGAGGTTCAGTTGATGCTGATGCTGATGATGACATTATTAAACCTAAATTGAGGTATTAAAACTTTCCTATACTTTTAAGGAAATACACGATTACTTAATACCTGCTTCAGATTTCAGGTATAAATTGTGTAGTTATGTGTTTAAAACTATAAAAAACGCCTTATAATTGTTTCTTTCATGACATTAGCCTCGTTTTTGTTTTTCTCATTAACTTTGATAACTTGTCCCCTATTAAAGAAGCATTTGATCCTTTTTTACACTTTGATGCAGCAAAAGAGTGTAAAAAAACGTATTTTGCTAAAGATTCGGTCCTAATATAATCCTTAGATGAAGACATTTCTATTGCTGAACATCCACCAATAAATCCAGATAAAAGATCTCCTAAACCCGCTCTTGCAGTCTCAGCATCAGTTCCAAAAAGTTGCCATGCATTTTCATTATTTGCAATAACACTATTTGCTCCCTTTAATAAAATACTTATATCAAATTCTTTAGCAGCTTTTATAGCTAGTTCAACCTTGTTAGTACAATCAAGCTCAGGGAATAACCTCACAAATTCTTTATTATGAGGGGTAATCCAAGTTTCAGACTTTCTTTCTAAGAAAAATTTTGGTCCCAAATTTGATTTAGAAATTCTATTAAGTGCATCTGCATCAAGAATCAATAAACCTTTTAAATCCAATAAGTACTGTGTTGATTTCTCCCAATCATCCTGATTCAAGCCAATTCCTGGGCCAATAACTATTGAATCATAATCAGAAAAATCAATATTCTTTAAGGCATCGAATAAAATTGAATTTCCATTTAGGTCGCTAGTAAGTCTTCCTATAACTACTGCTTCTGGTTCAACTTGCCAAATAGATTTTGAAACTACATCAGGGATAATTGCTGATACAAATCCTGCCCCACTTGAAATAGCACCTTTTATAGCAAGATGTGCTGCCCCAGGATATCTTTCACTTCCCGCAATTAATAATGTTCTACCTCTTTTGTATTTACTTGAATTTTTTGGTAATGAAGGAAGATTTATTGTTTTTAAATCGTGATAAGTAATTTTTAAAATCTTACTTTCTAAGTTACATAATTGACTTTTAGATATACCTATATCTATGTGATGCAATTCGCCAACATAAGGTAATGCAGTGTCTTGTAATAATCCAATCTTATTGAGTCCGACAACTAAATTATAATTCGCCCTTACAGCATTTTTTAAGAAGGGTTTCCCAGAATCAGGACACAAACCCGTTGGAATATCTATGCTTACAACATTACCAGACTTTTTTTCAAATTTTTTATTAAATAATTCAATTAAGTCTTCATCAACTTTTCTATTTTGATTATTCCCGAAAATAGCATCAATCCATAAATGTTTCCCTTCAGGATTAGGAGGTTCTCCTAATTTTTCTACTCCAAGAGATGTAAGATAATTTACATAATTAATCGTTAATGTTTTTTTTAAAGGAAATGGGCACCATAATTTAACTAGATATCCCTTTAAAAAAAGCTCTTTAGCAATTACTGCCCCATC
>QCVY01000016.1 GCA_003208695.1 Prochlorococcus sp. AG-686-P16
CAGAGGCTAACGATGTGTTGAAGCCTATTATTACTGAACCAGAGGCAGCCGCAAGATCTATATCAGTTTCAGTTATTTCTCCAGGTGCGGAGAGTAGGACTCTAACTTGAACCTCATTCTTGGGTAATTGCTCCAATGAACCTAATATAGCTTCTACACTACCTTGGACATCTGCTTTAAGAATTAGATTTAACTCTTTAAGTTCTCCATCATTTGCTTTAGTAGATATAGATGATAAGCTAACCCTTCTAGATGCCATTTGTTGGGCTAATTTTGTTGCTCTTGCATCGGTCGCTCTATCTCCAACAATCGCTCTAGCAGATTTCTCATCAGGATAAACTTCAAATTCATCACCTGCTGTTGGGACTTCGCTAAATCCAAGTGCCTCAACTGGACATGAAGGCCCAGCTTCCTTAATTCTGTTTCCATGTTCATCAACCATTGCTCTAACTTTTCCAAGGACTGAACCTGCGGCTAAAACATCTCCTGCTTTTAATGTGCCATTTTGTACTAATAAAGTTGCAACGGGACCTTTGGCTTTATCTAAATGGGCTTCAATAACTGTACCTTTAGCTAATCTTTCTGGGTTTGCTTGGAGATCTTCAACTTCAGAAACCAAAAGGATCATCTCGAGTAATTTATCAATATTTTCTTTTTTGATTGCACTGACTGGGACCATAACTACGTCTCCACCCCAGTCTTCGGCAATAAGATCTTTTTCTGATAATTCTTGTTTAACTCTATCTGGAGAGGCGCCTTCTTTATCAATTTTATTTATAGCTACCACTATTGGTACTTTTGCTGCTCTTGCGTGACTAATAGCTTCAAGTGTTTGAGGTCTGCAACCATCATCAGCAGCTACAACAAGTACAGCTACGTCAGTAACTTTTGTACCTCTTGCACGCATGGCAGTAAATGCTTCATGACCTGGAGTATCAAGAAAAGTTAGCTTTTTCTTTTTTGATTCATGCTCAAATTCAACTTGATAAGCCCCAATATGTTGAGTTATTCCACCAGCTTCTCCAGAGGCTACTCTGGATTCTCTTATGGAATCTAAAAGACTTGTTTTACCATGATCAACATGACCCATTACTGTAATGACTGGAGGTCTTTTGATAAGACTCTCAATATCATCGGTTTCAATCATGTCTACTGTTTTCTTTGCAGCCTCTTCAATATCATCTTGTAAAACAGGCACTCCAAATTCCTCAGCCACTGTTTCAATAGTTGCTAAGTCAAGTGATTGAGTAACTGTAGCTGTTATACCCTTAAAGAAGAGAGATTTAATTATTTCAGAACTTTCAAGACTAAGCTTATCTGCTAATTCTTGTACTGTTAAATTACCTTCAGGTATTATTATCATTTCTGGTCTTACTTGTTTTGCATCTTTCGCTGCTCTTAGTTCCATAGCTCTTCTCTTTTGTCTTTGCCTAGTAGTCTCTTTTTTCTTTTTCTTGAATTGTCTTGAAGCTTTTTGTGATTTGATCTCTTCAGACTTTTCTTTTTTTGGACGAGCCAAACTAGCTGACAGTATTGAAACCTTCTCTCCTGAGTAGCCGCTAGTCTCAGAGGTTAATGAATCATCATTTTCTCCAATAATATGGACTTTTTGTCTTTGTTTCTGTGGGTTTTTATTTCTTAATGCTTCTAGCTTGGCACTATCGTCCCAATCTGTTCTCCCAGGTTTCTTAGAGTTGTTTGCGAATGTTCTATGAGGTGGTTTCTTGGCTGTAGGAGATGCATTTAAGCGACTATTAGGTGCTTTTGCCTTCTGATTGGGCTTCTCGAGCTTTTGTTTGTTTACATTAGAGTTATTGGGGTTTTCTTTATTTGATGCATTAGTTTTCTGTAGCTGCATCAGTTCATTAGGTGCTACTGGCTTTCTTATTCCAGAAGGATTTTGATTACTAAATTTCGAGCCGGCCCTGTTGAAATCTCCCTGTCTATAGGGCCCGCCTTGTCTATTTGGAACACCCTGTCTATTCTGCCCCCCTGCTCTATAAGGAGCACCTGTTCTATTAGGATTACCTGGCCTATTAGGAGCACCTGGTCTATTAGGAGTACCTGGTCTATAAGTAACGCCTTGTCTATTTGGAACACCCTGTCTATTTGGAACACCCTGTCTATTCTGCTCCCCTGTCCTGTTTGGAGTACTTTCTCTATAAGGACTGCCTGGTCTATTAGGAGCTCCTGACCTGTTTGGCACATTTTGACGACTTGGTCTACTGGAATTTGTTTGTCTGTTAGGCATACCAGGCCTATTCGCAGAAATTTGTGTATTAGAGGAGGGTTGCCTGCTATTAGAATTTGGTTTATTTGAATTAATTTTAGGATCTTCTTTTCTAATCGGGGCACCTACTAGTTCAGGTATATTTTTTATATTGGGACTATTTGAATTCTTTTTAGAAAAATTATTATTATCAATTTTATTTGTTGATTTAGCCCTTTGATTTAAAGAGTTATTTATTTTGTTTGGTTTAATATTCCTATCGGAATTTGCCAAATTTTTTGGTTTTTCAATTAGTTGAATAGGAGGTCTTGTAGTTTTTGTGGGAGATAGTGAAGAATTTTTTAAATACTTTTTGTCTTGTACAACCCTTGGATCTGTGCTGTCTTTTAGATTGGGAGTCGTTTTTGTTGAATTATTAGTTTTATTTTGAGTTTTCGAAAGCGCTTGAGATTTGAGGTTAGAGACAATATTAGGGGGATTTGGATTTTTAAGTTTATTTAGATTTTTTTTATTTGAACTTACTAGTGAATTTTCTTGATTATTAATAGGCTTAATTAAAAGGGGTTTTTTATTTAAACCTTCTTTTGATGACTTCTCTGCATGCAAGGTATTAGAAAAAGTTTTACTATTTTTGTTTTGATTATCATTATTTTTTGGGGTTTCACTTTTTGCTTTAATTGTAGAATTTCTTACAGACAGAATATTGTTACTTTGAATTTTGTTATTTATAAGATTTTTTATTTTTTTTGCATCATCTAAACTTATTGAACTGCTGTGACTTTTAACTGATATGGATAGTTTTTGCGCAGCATCCAATATGTCTTTATTTTCCAGTTTTAGATCTCTGGAAAGTTCATAAACCCTGATTTTATCGCTGATAGTCATTTAATCCTGATTTTACTCTTTTTTAGAAGTTTAAGAGAATGTAATTTTAATTATATGCTCTTTTGGGATAGTTATTTATAGTTTGCAATTTCCCTTTCAAAGATATCAAAAAAATTAGGATTTAAAATGCTTTTTAAAGCTTTTTGAAGCTTTTTTTTAAGTTTAGAATCTGTGTAACACTTTTTTGATTTACAAATGTAAGCAGAACGACCCATTCCTTGGTTAAGCATTATTCCTAACTTATGATCCTTAGTAATCTTTAAGAGATTATTTCTATCAAAAGTTGTCCTGCAGGAAATGCACTTACGCATAACAGGAGATTTCTGTATCACCGTGGGTTCTCCTCTTTAGACAATACTTCGTCTTGTTTCAGGTTTTCTATTTGGTCGTTTTCTAAAAGAGTTTCTTCGTTGTATTGTTCATCTCCATATTCATCATCATCTTCAGGCAAAGGGTAAAGCTCCCTTAGTCTTGCATCTTCTGCAGCTCTTTCTGCTTGCTCAGCCTCCAATCTCTGTTCAGCTTCTCTTTGAAGGTTCTCTTCTTCCTCCCTTTGAACAATTAATTCTGCGACTGCAGTGTCTTCTGCCTCCTGATCATATTCATGGGAATTTTTAACGTCTATTTTCCAGCCTGTTAACCTAGCAGCAAGACGAACATTTTGACCTTCTCTTCCTATGGCAAGACTTAATTGATCAGGAGGAACTAAAACATGAGCATGTTGTCCTTCTGGATCAACAAGTCTGACAAGATCAACTTTAGCTGGACTCAAAGAATTTAGAATGTACTGAACAGGATCAGATGACCACTTTATAACATCAATTTTTTCTCCCCTTAATTCATTAACTACTTGTTGAATTCTTGCTCCTCTTGCTCCAATACAAGCACCAACTGGATCAACTTCTCTTTCAATACTATCTACTGCAACTTTAGTCCTTGGGCCAACAGCTCTTGAAGGAGGATTTGCTTCTCTTGAAACAGCAACAATTTTTACTGTGCCTTCTTGAATTTCTGGGACTTCATTTTCGAATAAATAAACAACTAGACCAGCATTAGCTCTACTCACAAAAAGTTGAGGACCTTTTCTAGCTACTTCACTAACTTCTTTTAAAAAAACTTTGAATGTAGCGTTAGCTCTATAATTATCATTTGGCAATTGATCCCTCTTGGGCAGTTCTGCTTCTACTTCTGGTCTGCCTATTCCTGAGCTAACCCCCATAATTACTGACTGTCTCTCAAATCTAATAACTCTTGCAGTTAAAACAGGATCTTCTAAATCTGCGAATTCTTCCTGAATCATTTTCCTTTGTTGGTCTCTCAACTTTTGAGCCAAAACTTGCTTCGTAGTTGAGGCAGCCATTCTCCCAAAATCATCTTTTTCGGGAGTGACATCCAAAACGACGGTATCGCCTATTTGAGCATCATCAGCAACTTGTTTAACTTCTTGAAGAGATATTTGATGATCTTCGCTTTCAACCTCTTCAACAATTATTTTACTTGATAAAATTCTATAACCTTCTTCTTCTAGATCGAAACCTACATCAAAATTGCTAAAATATTCTTCATCGAATGGATCTTCTTTTGCCCCAAGGTAGAAGGTTTTCCGATATTTTTCGTAACCTTTAAGTAAGGCTTCACGTAAAGCTGATTCCACAACGTGAGGAGGTAATTTCTTTTCCTCACTTATGTCTTCAATAAGATTGTTTAAACCTGGGAGAATTACTAATGCCATCTATGATGGGTAAAATGAATAATGTTGAAATAAATTAGTCTTTATAGAGTGCAAAGACTAACCTTTAATACTTCATTAAAGGGGATTTTTTTAATCTTACCTTTTATGTTAATGGCTAAATAATCTTTAGACTTTTCATAAAGTAAACCGTTCAAAAATTTTATTTGAGAATTTTTTTGGTTTAACTTAACATTAACTGGAAAACCTTTAAAAGTTTTGAAGTCTCTTTCTGAGGTTAATTCATCACTGACACCTTGACTACTAATTTCTAAAACATATGAACATTTTAAAAGATTTGAGTTTTCAATTACAGTAGTTGCCGGGATATTAAATCTTGAGCAGTCATCTAAAGTAATATCATCATTATTAATATTGCAAATGATAATTTTTATAATAATGGGATTTTGATTTGTCAGTAAAATTAAACTATGTATTCTTAGATTAAATTCTTTAGCCACTCCTTGAAGAAGAATTTCTAAGTTGTTTTTACCTTCCTTATCCAATGTTATTTAAATGAAAAATTTTAGTTATTGATTATTTTCACATATTAAAAAGTTTTTTTGAATAAAAATCTATCATGTGTATTTTATGGATGTAAACAAAAAAACAACACTAGGAAATTTATTCAATTAAATTCTTGGTATATAGATAGATAAATAAACGGAAATGAGATTTCTAAAAACTAAATTTACATATTTACTCAACATAAGTATTATAGTTTTGACTTTAGTAATAAATTTTTACCCTTTTTCTGAAGTTTTAGCTTTAGATTCTCTTGATGGCCATAATTTTATTTCAGATGCGGTTAAAAAAGTAGTTCCTGCGGTTGTTAGAATTGATACTGAAAGATTAGTTGAAAGACAACAGTTTGATCCAACTCTATTAGATCCATTATTAAGAGATTTACTTGGAGAACCTGGAATGACTCCCGACCGAGAGAGAGGTCAAGGTTCAGGTGTGATTATTGATAAGAAAGGTTTAGTTTTAACTAATGCTCATGTAGTCGAAAGAGTTGATAATGTATCTGTCACTCTGGCAGATGGAACTAATCGTGAGGGGCAAGTGTTGGGAACGGATTCAATTACTGATTTAGCTTTAGTTAGGATTGATAATAATGAGGATTCTAATTATGCACCCTTAGGAGACTCAGAAGAACTTGAAGTTGGGGATTGGGCAATAGCTCTTGGTACTCCGTACGGCTTGGAAAAAACAGTAACTCTCGGAATAGTTAGCAGTCTTCATAGAGACATTAATTCACTAGGTTTTTCTGATAAGAGACTTGATCTAATACAAACCGATGCTGCAATTAATCCAGGTAATTCTGGAGGCCCACTTATTAATTCCAACGGTCAAGTTATTGGTATCAATACTTTAGTAAGAAGTGGACCTGGAGCTGGTCTTGGTTTCGCAATACCAATAAATTTAGCTAAAAATGTTTCTGACCAGTTATTAGAAAATGGGGAAGTTATTCATCCTTATTTAGGCGTACAATTGATTTCCTTGAACCCTAAAATAGCTAAAGAACATAATGAAGATCCTAATGCACTTGTTCAATTACCAGAAAGGTCGGGAGCTTTAATTCAATCTGTAATACCAAACAGTCCCGCAGAAAAAGCAGGATTAAGAAGAGGTGATTTAGTAATTGCTACTGAAAATACTCCAATAGAAGAGCCTAAGACTCTCTTAGATGAAGTGGAAAAAGCTCAAATTGGAAAAATATTTCTTCTTAATGTTGTAAGGGATAATAAAGAAATTACAATTAATATTAAACCTGAAGCACTTCCGGGTTTGACATAAATCATCTGTTGAAATTTAATAATCTATAAACTTCAGGCTTAAACATTTTGGATTTACAGACTCAGATGAAACAAATAGTTGCTAATGCAGCTATTAAAGAAGTAGAAGATGGAATGATCTTGGGTTTAGGATCAGGTTCAACAGCAGCACTTATGATAAAAAGTCTTGCTGAACAAATTAAATCAGGTAATTTAAAAAATATTAAAGGGGTTCCAACTTCCTTTCAATCAGAAGTTCTTGCGTTAGAACTCAATATCCCTTTAATTGATTTAGCTTCAGTTCCTCAAATTGATTTAGCTATTGATGGGGCAGATGAAGTAGATCCTGACTTCCAATTAATCAAGGGTGGAGGAGCTTGTCATGTCAGAGAAAAATTGGTTGCATCCAAAGCAAATAAATTATTAATTGTTGTTGATGAAACAAAGTTAGTACAAAATTTGAACCAAGTTTTCCCTCTTCCTGTAGAGGTTATGCCTTCTGCGTGGAAGCAGGTGAAGGATATAATGACAGAAATGGGTGGGGTTTCTAATTTAAGGATGGCAACAAAAAAAGCAGGCCCAGTTGTTACGGATCAAGGTAATTTGATTTTGGATGTTTTATTTAAGGCTGGTATAAAAGATCCGAAAAATGTAGAAATGCGTATTAATAATATTCCTGGAGTCTTAGAAAATGGATTGTTTGTTGATTTAACAGATAAGGTTTTGGTTGGTAGAATTGAGAATAAAATTCCTAAATTATTTTCACCTTCTAAGGCGAGTTAATCTTCAAATCTAATTTTTACTGAATTTGCATGACTATGTAAACCTTCACTATTTGCCAAATTTATAATATCCAAGCTGTTGATTTTTAAACTTTTTTCATTAAATTCAATTATTGAGGAGTTCTTCATGAAAGTTTCAACTCCTAATGAACCACTAAACCTTGCATTCCCGCATGTGGGTAAAGTGTGGTTTGGCCCAGCCAAATAATCACCTACAGCCTCCGGTGTCCATTTCCCTAAGAATATCGCACCTGCATTTTCAATAGTTTTAAGCGTAGTTTTGGGATCAATTGTAATTATTTCTAGATGTTCTGGGGCAAACTCATTGCTTAGTTCAATGCATGATTCTAAATTATCGCAAATAGCAATTAATCCCCAATTGTTAATTGATGGAATACAAATTTCTTTTCTTGGGTGATTCTCAATTTTCTTAAAGACTTCATCAAAAACTTCTTGAGCTTGATCCTTTGATGTGGTCAAAAGTATTGAGGAAGCTAATGGGTCATGCTCGGCCTGGGCTAATAAATCTGATGCTATTTGAGAACTTTTAGCTGTTCTATCAGCGATGATTAAAATTTCACTTGGACCAGCTAATGAATCAATTCCAGTAAATCCATAAATTAACTTTTTAGCAGTGGTGACATAGACATTTCCAGGTCCCGAAATTACATCAACTTTATTTATTTGCTTTGTGCCAAATGCTAGGGCTCCAATTGCCTGTGCTCCCCCAACTCTAAAAACTTTATCAATCCCTGACAAGTAAGCAGCAGCTAAAACAGTTTTATTTATTAATCCTTTTGTATTTCCTGGAGATACCATTGAGATTTGTTTAACTCCAGCTACTTTTGCAGGTATCGCATTCATTAAAACTGTACTTGGATATGCCGCTCTGCCTCCTGGAATATATAAGCCAGCATTTTTTACAGGCATCCATCTTCTTTGGACGGAGTCACCATGTTCTCCCTTGATAGTAAATGATTCAGGGATTTCTTTTTCATGGAATTCTTTAATTCTTTGATAGGCAATTTCTAATGATTGTTTTAAATATTGATCTGTCTCATCCCATGCAGTCTTTAAATCCCTTGCACTTACCTGCATTGGTTTAGGATGAAATCCATCAAATTTTTTTGTATATTTTTCTACAGCTTTATCTCCATAAATTTTTACCTCTTGAAGAATATCTTGAACTATTGAATGTATTTTTTCATTGTTTCCAGCAGTAGTTCTTTGAGAAATTCTTCTCAACTCTTCGAGAGCCTTTTGTTTATTATTTATAATCTTCATATTTTTTATACTTAATAAAATTTAAATTGATTAATTACATAACTAATTTACCTGAAATTAATTATATATTATTGATTAGAAGACTGATTCTTTGGTATGATAGAGTCTATATTTCTATTTAATATCTGTGGCCAACAACAAATCAGCGAAAAAAAGGATTCAAGTTGCTGAAAGAAACCGTTTAGTTAATAAATCATATAGATCAACAGTTAGAACACTTACAAAAAAAACATTAGCTAACTGTGAGAAATATAAGCAAGAACCTAATTCAGAGAACAAAGATCTAGTTCTTTTTAGTGTAAATCAAGCATTCAGTCTTATTGATAAGGCAGTCAAAAAGAATGTTTTACATAAGAATAATGGTGCTAACAAAAAATCAAGAATCAATAAAGTGGTTAAAGACTTTCTTACAAGTAAGTAAGTAAAGATGAGCGATATTGAACTCATTGATTCTCATTGTCACCTAATATTTGAAAACTTTGAATCAGATTTAGATGAAGTTGTTTCAAGATGGCGTTCAATAGGAGTAAAAAAACTGCTCCATGCTTGTTGTGAATTATCGGAAATTCCTAAATTACAAAAAATATCTCAAAAATTTGATGAATTATATTATTCGGTTGGTTTACATCCTCTTGAAGCTAACAAATGGGAATGTACCTCTAAATCTATATTGAAAAATGCAGCCCAAAGTGACTCAAGAGTTATTGCAATTGGTGAATTGGGTCTAGATTTTTTTAAAAGTGATAATACAAACAAACAGATAGAAGCTCTTATGCCACAAATGCATTTAGCCTATGAACTTGAATTGCCTGTAATTATCCACTGTAGAGATGCTGCAAATGAAATGATTAAAATATGTAATAAGTTATCACAACAAGGTAATTGTCCTAAAGGAGTACTACATTGTTGGAGCGGAACCCCAGATGAGATGAAGCAATTTTTAGACCTTGGATTTTATATTAGTTTTAGTGGGATAGTTACATTCCCAAAAGCATATGAAATTCATGAATGCGCAAGAATTGTTCCAAGTGATAGATATTTAATAGAAACAGATGCTCCCTTTTTAGCTCCTGTGCCATATAGAGGAAAAAGAAATGAGCCGGCTTTTGTTGAAAGTGTGGCTAAATCTATAGCTAATTTAAGATCTTCAGAATTAAAAAATATTGCAGATGAATCATCTAGGAATGCTGAAGATTTGTTTAAATTTGACTTGATAAATTAACACATAACCTGTTAATATTAAAAATTACTGGAAATTTTCCTTAATTATTAGTAACTAGCTCGTTAAAGTCAGGTTTTGTTACCTTAATCTTTAACCATTTCAGCTATTTGGTAATCTAGAAATTTGTTGAATTCAAGACCAAAACCTTGATTCCAATTCTATCATCTCGATTGATCTTCTAAAAATTAAGTCGAATTTATAGTAATTAGTAAATCTTACAGAATGGCGGGTTTTCTTGGATGAGCAGTAGCGCTTTACAGATAGCTAAAACAGCAACTTATTTACCAGATTTAGTTGAGGTACAAAGAGCAAGCTTTAAATGGTTTCTGGAAAAAGGTTTAATTGAAGAATTAAAAAGCTTTTCTCCAATTACTGATTACACAGGTAAATTAGAATTACATTTTATTGGTGAAGAATATAGGTTAAAAAGACCTAGACATAATGTTGAAGAAGCAAAAAGAAGAGATGCAACTTTTGCTTCGCAAATGTATGTCACTTGTAGATTAATAAACAAAGAAACTGGAGAAATTAAAGAACAAGAAGTCTTTATTGGTGAACTGCCTTTAATGACAGAGAGGGGAACTTTCATTATTAACGGAGCTGAAAGAGTTATAGTCAATCAAATAGTACGTAGTCCAGGGGTTTATTTCAAAGATGAAATGGATAAAAATGGTAGGAGGACTTATAACGCTAGCGTTATACCAAATCGAGGAGCTTGGCTAAAATTTGAGACAGATAAAAATAATTTACTTCATGTAAGAGTTGATAAAACAAGGAAAATTAATGCACATGTACTTATGAGAGCTATGGGCCTCTCAGACAATGATGTGATTGATAAATTAAGACATCCTGAATTTTATAAACAATCAATTGATTCGGCTAATGATGAAGGAATAAATTCAGAAGATCAAGCTTTATTAGAACTTTATAAAAAATTACGCCCAGGTGAACCTCCTTCTGTTTCTGGCGGCCAACAACTTCTACATAGTAGATTTTTCGATCCAAAAAGATACGACTTAGGAAGAGTAGGTAGATATAAAATTAATAAAAAATTAAGATTGACTGTTCCAGACGATGTTAGAACTCTTACACATGAGGATGTTCTTTCTACGATTGATTACCTTATTAATTTGGAACTTGATATTGGTGGGGCAAGTTTAGATGATATTGATCATTTAGGTAATAGAAGAGTCAGATCTGTTGGAGAACTTTTGCAAAACCAAGTTAGAGTTGGCCTTAATCGATTAGAGAGAATCATTAAAGAAAGGATGACTGTTGGAGAGACAGATTCTCTCACTCCTGCTCAGCTGGTCAATCCCAAGCCTTTGGTGGCTGCTATTAAAGAATTTTTTGGATCTAGTCAATTAAGCCAATTTATGGATCAAACAAATCCATTAGCTGAGTTAACGCATAAAAGAAGAATTTCAGCATTGGGACCGGGTGGGCTTACTAGAGAAAGAGCAGGTTTTGCAGTTAGAGATATTCATCCTTCTCACTATGGAAGATTATGTCCTATCGAAACTCCTGAGGGGCCAAATGCGGGACTCATAAATTCTCTTGCAACACATGCAAGAGTTAATGAATATGGTTTTATTGAAACACCTTTTTGGGAAGTAGAAAAAGGTAGGGTCATTAAAGAAGGAAATCCTGTTTATTTATCAGCTGACTTAGAGGATGAATGTAGGGTCGCACCTGGGGATGTGGCGACTGATAAAAACGGTAATATTCTGGCAAGTTTAATTCCAGTAAGATATAGACAAGATTTTGAGAAGGTACCTCCTCATCAAGTTGATTATGTTCAGCTTTCTCCTGTTCAAGTTATTTCAGTCGCGACTTCTCTCATCCCCTTCTTGGAACATGATGATGCAAATAGAGCTTTAATGGGTTCCAATATGCAGCGTCAAGCAGTTCCATTATTAAGACCTGAAAGACCTCTGGTAGGAACCGGATTAGAATCTCAAGTAGCCAGAGACTCTGGTATGGTGCCAATCACAAAAGTAAATGGAATCGTTTCTTATGTTGATGCTAATGAAATAGTTGTAAAAGATGTAGATGGTAATGAGCATGTTCATTATCTTCAAAAATACCAGAGATCTAATCAAGATACCTGTTTAAATCAAAGACCAATAGTGAAAAATGGAGATCAAGTTATTTCTGGCCAAGTCCTTGCCGATGGCTCAGCTTGTGAAGGTGGTGAAATAGCTCTAGGACAGAATGTTTTAATTGCATACATGCCATGGGAAGGCTACAACTATGAAGATGCAATATTAGTCAGTGAAAGAATGGTTACTGATGATCTTTATACTTCAGTACATATCGAGAAATATGAAATAGAAGCTAGACAAACAAAATTAGGCCCTGAAGAAATCACCCGAGAAATCCCAAATATTTCAGAAGAAAGTTTGAATAATCTTGATGAAATGGGAATCATCAGAACAGGTGCCTTTGTAGAAAGTGGAGATATTCTCGTAGGAAAAGTTACCCCCAAGGGAGAATCTGATCAACCACCTGAAGAAAAACTTTTGAGAGCTATATTTGGTGAAAAAGCACGAGATGTGAGAGATAATTCTCTTAGAGTTCCTAAAACAGAAAAAGGAAGAGTTTTAGATGTGCGTATTTATACCAGGGAGCAAGGTGATGAGCTACCACCAGGCGCAAATATGGTTGTAAGGGTTTACGTCGCTCAAAGGAGAAAAATACAGGTAGGTGACAAAATGGCTGGGAGGCATGGTAATAAAGGCATCATAAGTAGAATTTTACCTAGAGAGGATATGCCTTATTTACCGGATGGTACTCCAGTTGATATTGTCTTAAATCCTCTTGGTGTCCCAAGTAGAATGAATGTAGGCCAAGTTTTTGAATTGTTGATGGGTTGGGCAGCATCAAACTTAAACTGCCGAGTTAAAGTTGTCCCTTTTGATGAGATGTATGGAGCTGAAAAATCACATCAAACCGTACAAGCATTTTTAAAGGAAGCTTCAAAGCAAGAGGGTAAGGATTGGGTTTATAATCCTCAAGATCCTGGAAAGTTGTTACTCAAAGATGGCAGAACTGGTGAACCTTTTGATCAACCTGTTGCTGTTGGATATTCCCACTTCTTAAAGCTTGTTCACTTAGTAGATGATAAGATCCATGCTAGATCAACAGGTCCATACTCCTTAGTTACCCAGCAGCCCTTAGGTGGTAAAGCTCAACAAGGTGGACAAAGACTTGGGGAAATGGAAGTTTGGGCTTTAGAAGCCTATGGGGCAGCTTATACTTTGCAAGAACTGTTAACTGTTAAATCAGATGATATGCAAGGAAGAAATGAAGCATTAAATGCAATAGTTAAAGGAAAACCTATACCTAGACCGGGAACTCCTGAATCATTTAAGGTCCTAATGAGAGAATTGCAATCCTTAGGTTTAGATATCGGCGTATACACTGATGAAGGAAAGGAGGTTGATTTAATGCAAGATGTAAACCCTAGAAGGAATACTCCTTCTAGGCCTACCTATGAATCTCTAGGAACCTCTGAATATGAGGAAGATTAAATATTTTATCAAAACTTTCTAATTTAAATCTCCTAAAAATGACTAACAGTAACTTAAGAACAGAAAATCACTTTGATTATGTCAAGATTTCTATTGCTTCACCTCAAAGGATAATGGATTGGGGCCAGAGGACTTTACCTAATGGACAAGTAGTAGGAGAGGTGACTAAACCTGAGACGATAAACTATAGAACCCTAAAACCAGAAATGGATGGTCTTTTTTGTGAAAAAATATTTGGGCCATCTAAAGATTGGGAATGTCACTGCGGTAAGTACAAAAGGGTAAGACACCGTGGAATTGTATGCGAGAGATGTGGGGTAGAAGTAACGGAAAGTAGAGTAAGAAGACATAGAATGGGTTACATAAAACTGGCAGCTCCAGTTTCCCACGTTTGGTATTTAAAAGGTATTCCCAGTTATGTAGCAATTCTCTTAGATATCCCACTTAGAGATGTTGAGCAAATAGTCTATTTCAATTGTTATGTCGTTTTAGATGTTGGTGATCATAATGATCTTAAATATAAGCAACTCCTCACTGAAGATGAATGGTTAGAAATAGAAGATGAAATTTATGCAGAAGATTCAACTATTGAAAATGAACCAGTTGTTGGCATAGGAGCGGAAGCTCTTAAGCAATTACTTGAAGATCTTGATTTAAATCAGATTGCAGAAGAACTAAGAGAAGAAATTACAAATAGTAAAGGTCAAAAAAGAGCAAAACTTATAAAAAGGATAAGAGTTATTGATAATTTCATTGCAACAAATGCAAAACCTGAATGGATGGTATTAGACGCTATTCCTGTTATCCCTCCTGACCTTAGACCAATGGTTCAGCTCGATGGTGGTAGGTTCGCTACTTCAGATTTAAATGATCTTTATAGAAGAGTTATAAATAGAAATAATAGGTTAGCTAGGCTTCAAGAAATTTTAGCTCCAGAAATTATTGTTAGAAATGAAAAAAGAATGTTGCAAGAAGCCGTTGACGCACTCATTGATAATGGAAGAAGAGGTAGAACAGTTGTTGGTGCAAATAATAGAGCCTTAAAATCTCTTAGCGATATCATAGAAGGCAAGCAAGGGAGATTTAGACAGAATTTACTTGGTAAACGTGTTGATTATTCTGGAAGGTCTGTCATAGTTGTAGGTCCAAAGTTAAAGATGCATCAATGCGGACTACCTAAAGAAATGGCTATTGAGCTTTTTCAACCTTTTGTGATACATAGATTAATTCGTCAAAATATTGTAAATAACATAAAAGCGGCAAAAAAATTAATACAAAAAGCAGACGATGAAGTAATGCAAGTACTCCAAGAAGTTATTGAAGGTCATCCAATACTCCTTAATAGAGCTCCAACACTTCATAGGTTAGGAATTCAGGCTTTTGAACCTAAGTTAGTAGGAGGTAGAGCTATCCAACTACATCCACTTGTATGTCCTGCCTTTAATGCTGATTTTGATGGTGATCAAATGGCTGTTCATGTTCCCTTAGCATTAGAAGCACAGACAGAGGCACGTATGCTTATGTTAGCTAGTAATAATATTCTTTCTCCAGCAACAGGAGAACCTATTGTAACTCCCTCACAAGATATGGTTTTAGGTTCTTATTATCTGACTGCACTTCAACCAGACTTTAAAAAACCAAATTTTGGAGATAATCAAAGAACTTATGCTTCATTAGAAGATGTAATCTTTGCTTTTGAAGATAAAAGAATTGGTTTACATGAATGGGTATGGGTAAGGTTTAATGGAGAAGTTGAAGATGAAGAAGAATCAATCAAACCTAAAGAATCTAAAGAATTGGAAGATAATTCCAGGTTAGAAATTTGGAATTTTAGGAGAGACAGATTTGATTCCCAAAATAATTTAATAAGTAGATTTATCTTAACAACAGTCGGAAGGGTGGTTATGAATCATACGATCATTGATTCTGTATCCAAAACATGATCCTTTTAAAAAACTAATTATTTAT
>QCVY01000017.1 GCA_003208695.1 Prochlorococcus sp. AG-686-P16
CCATCATCTAACAATATTCTTTTTCCTGAAGTAACTTCCTGGACAAGTTTATTGTACGTAACATTAGCAATTCTTTTGGTACATTCAACTTCATTGGAAGTCAATGAGAATTTATCACCTTTTTTTACTTTTACTGGACCATCTTTAAATCTTCCTAATCTTATTTTTGGACCCTGAAGATCCTGAAGTATACCAATATTTAAATCTAGCTCTTTAGATACTTTCCTTATGGTTTTGATTCTTTCTTCATGATCTTTATGGTCACCATGGGAAAAATTTAATCGAAATGTTGTAACTCCAGCCTTTATAAGATCAGTAATAATTTCTTCAGATTGAGTTGCCGGTCCAATTGTTGCAACAATCTTTGTTCTTCTTTTTAAATCAATATTCGACATATATAAATAATATTGCTAGATATAAGTAAATTTAACACACATAAAGTTAGTTATTTAATCTATGGATTTCAAAACTTATCAGAAACAAGCTCGCTTAACAGCCCAATATCCAAATTTAGGCTCAAACAATATATATCCAACACTAGGATTAGTTGGCGAAGCTGGTGAAGTCGCAGAAAAAGTTAAAAAAGTAATTAGAGATAAAAAAGGGATTTTTGATGAAGAATCTAAAAAAGGGATAAAAAAAGAGTTAGGTGATGTTTTATGGTACTTATCTAATCTTTGCACCGAATTTGATTTCAAATTGGAAGAGGTTGCTTTACAAAATTTAGAAAAATTAAAATTGAGAGCTTCTAAAGGTAAAATATCTGGTTCAGGAGATGATCGTTAAATTTTAACCATAACCTAAGCTGGCATATTGAAGATTAGTAACTAGGTTTTGTATAACATTAAGAAGTAGAAAAGCTAACAATGATGAAATATCAAATCCACCAATTGGAGGGATTATTCCTCTAAATATATTTAAATATGGATCTGTTATTGACGTTAATGCTGATAATATTCCATTGCTCCAATCTATTCCAGGAAACCATGTAAGTAATATCCTAATAATCAAAATAAATGAATAAATTGATAAGGTTTGACCTAAAACAGCAAAAATCTCTGATAACATTATTGTTGAGTAATTTTTTTAATTGTAACAGTTACTTTTTATTGCTGCCTATTTGCGATAAATATTCATTGCTTACAGCAAAAGTTTGAAAAAATTTTTCAGATAATGATAGCCAAAAAGATCTCCCATCTTTTTGCTTACGTTTAATAATAAAATTTTTATTTGTTAATTCTTTTATATGGTCATAAGCACCTGAACCTCTTAATGTTATTAGGTCTGATTGAAGTATTTTCTTCTTAATTGCAATTGTTGCAAGTGTCCTTAATTCGGATGTTTTTAATTCAGATGGTAATAAATCTTCAACAAGTTCATTTAGTGTTGATTTTAACTCTAAGCAATAAAAGTTATTAACCTCATTTAATTCTATTGCAGATTTTGTGTCGGAGTATTTTACTTTTAATTCTTTTAAGGCCTTGTTAATAGAATTAATATCCGTATTAGTGATTTCTGCAAGATTCTTTTTTGATATTGGTCTACCTTTAAGATACAGAATAGCTTCAACTCTTGTAACCAAATTTATATCAGTCAATTTTTTAGTAATTAGATCAGCTTGATTAATTTTTTGCTACCTAACTCTTTCCCAAGTTACCTTATATTTAATCTGATGCACCAAGGAATAATTTATATGTTTGATTATTAGTCTCATCCCAATATTTATATCCCAAGAATTCAACAAATTTGCTCCAGTTATAAATTTCAGAGCTATCTATTAATACTCCTATAACAATTTTTCCTACATCAGATCCATAATTTCTATAGTGAAAGATGCTTATTGTCCAATTAGATTTCATATTTTTTAGGAAATTAATTAATGCTCCTGGTCTTTCTGGAAACTCAAATCTATATAACAATTCGACATTCTTTGATTTTTTTAATTCTGTGAATTTTTTTGGTAATCGACCACCTACCATATGTCTTAGATGATTTTTAGATAATTCATCATTACTTATATCTATAAAAGGATATTTTGATTTTCTAAATTCATGTAAAAGTTCTTCTTTATCAGTGACTCCATTTACTTCGATTCCTACAAAAATTTGAGCGATAATTGAGTTGGACATCCTATAACTAAATTCAGTTAAATTTCTATCATTTAACAAACTACAGAAATTAATCAAGCTTCCTGCTTTTTCTGGAATTTCAACAGCAAACATTGCTTCTTTGAACTCTCCAAGTGCTGATCTTTCGGCTATAAACCTAAGCCTTTCGAAATTCATATTTGCCCCACATGCAATGGCAATCATATTTTTATTTATATATTTTGATTCAAATATATCCTTTTTCATTCCTGCAATAGATAGTGCTCCAGCTGGTTCTAAAATTGATCTGGTATCTTCGAAAACATCCTTTATTGCGGCACATATTTCATCCGTACTTACAGTTATCATTTTGTCGATATATTTTTTTCCAATTTCAAAGGTTTTTTCTCCAACTTTTTTTACTGCTACGCCATCAGCAAATTGACCAACTGATTGTAATTCTATTAATTTAAAATTTTTTAAGGATTTAGTCATCGCATCAGCATCTTCAGGCTCTACCCCAATTATTTTTACCTTTGGCCATATTTTTTTAATATATATAGAGATACCAGCTATCAAACCTCCTCCTCCGACGGCAACATAAATTGCTTCTGGTGGTTCTTTTACTTGTTGTTCTAATTCAATGGCGATAGTACCTTGGCCAGCTATTACCTCAGGATCATCGAATGGATGAATAAAACATAAATTATTTTCTTCACTTAGGCGTAGTGCTTCCTTATAAGTTTCATCATAATTATCGCCAAATAATATAACCTTTGCTTTTAGATTTCTAACAGCATTAACTTTTACCAAAGGTGTAGTTATTGGCATTAATATTGTAGCGCTACAATTTAATTTCAAAGCACTTAGTGCTACGCCTTGTGCATGATTACCAGCACTTGATGTTATTACTCCATGCGCAAGTTTTGATTGTGATAATTGCCTCATTTTATTAAATGCACCTCTTATCTTAAAAGAAAATACATCTTGAAGATCTTCTCTTTTCAAATAAATATTATTTTTAAGTGCTTTACTTAAAATTTTTGCTTTTTCTAAAGGTGTTTTTTTAGCTACTTCATAGACTTTAGCCTGAAGTATTTTTTTTAAATAATCTTCCATATTTATATTTTTAGCATTAAATATTAACCTAATAAAACATTACATAATCTATTTTATGAAAATTACTCAATTTGCCCCTTAACGTTTTAGATTATATAAGTAGATATTTTTAAATAATGCTTTTAAGTGAGTTAAGCCATCCAAATCAATTACATGGTTTAACGGTATCACAATTAGAGGAAATTGCCTGTCAAATTAGAGAGAGACATTTGGAGGTTGTTTCAACAAGTGGAGGTCATCTAGGTCCTGGACTAGGCGTGGTTGAATTAACACTTGCTTTATATCAAACATTAGATCTTGATTTTGATAAAGTTGTATGGGATGTTGGTCATCAGGCTTATCCTCATAAGTTAATTACTGGACGTTTTAATGATTTCGATTCTTTACGTCAACAAAAGGGTATAGCTGGTTATCTAAAACGTACTGAAAGTACATTTGATCATTTTGGAGCAGGTCACGCTAGTACATCAATATCAGCTGCGTTGGGAATGGCAATTGCAAGAGATAGAAAAGGAGAAGATCATAAATGTGTTGCAGTTATCGGCGATGGAGCCTTAACGGGTGGAATGGCTTTAGAAGCGATAAATCATGCGGGACATTTGCCAAATACCCCCTTAGTTGTCGTTCTGAATGATAATGACATGTCAATATCTCCTCCTGTTGGAGCTCTTTCTACATATTTAAATAAAGTAAGATTAAGTCCTCCATTGCAATTCTTGTCAGATAGTGTTCAAGAAAGTGTTAAAAATATTCCTCTAATTGGCAAAGACATACCTGAAGAATTAAAAAATATAAAAGGTAGTGTAAGACGTTTAGCTGTACCAAAAGTAGGAGCAGTTTTTGAAGAGCTTGGATTTACGTATATGGGACCAATTGATGGACATGATATTTCTAATCTTATAAATACATTCAATGCTGCTCATAGACTTAAAAAACCAGTTATGGTTCATGTTGTTACCACAAAAGGGAAAGGATATCCATATGCAGAAGCAGATCAAGTAGGTTATCACGCCCAATCTTCATTTGATCTTACGACTGGTAAATCAATTCCCTCAAGTAAGCCCAAACCAGTAAGTTACAGTAAAATATTTGGTCAAACGCTTTTAAAAATTTGTGAGCAAGACTCTAAGGTTATCGGTATTACAGCAGCAATGGCTACTGGAACTGGACTAGATTTATTACAAAAAAGTATTCCAGAACAATATATTGATGTAGGAATAGCTGAGCAACATGCAGTGACATTAGCAGCTGGAATGTCCTGCGATGGACTTAAACCTGTTGTTGCTATTTACAGTACTTTTTTGCAACGTGCTTTTGATCAGCTAATTCATGATGTAGGTATTCAGAATCTTCCTGTATCTTTTGTTTTAGATAGAGCAGGAATTGTTGGTGCAGATGGACCAACTCATCAAGGGCAATATGATATTAGCTATATGAGAGCTATTCCTAATTTTGTTTTAATGGCTCCAAAGGATGAAGCTGAACTACAAAGAATGTTAATTACATCTATTAATCACATGGGACCAACCGCACTTCGTATCCCAAGAGGTTCAGGATTAGGCGTAGCAGTAATGGATGAAGGATGGGAGCCTTTGAAGATTGGCAAAGGAGAAATATTAGAAGAAGGTGAGGATATTTTAATTATTGCTTATGGTTCAATGGTTGAAGCGGCTACTGAAACTTCAAAATTATTAAAAAGTAAAGGTATAAGTGCTTGTATTGTCAATGCTAGATTTGTTAGACCTCTTGATCAAGATTTAATAATACCCCTAGTAAGTAAACTTAAAAAAGTAGTAACAATGGAGGAAGGGACATTAGTTGGTGGATTTGGCTCAGCTATTGTTGAAATGCTAAATGACAATGAAATAAATGTGCCTGTTTTTAGAATTGGTATTCCTGATGTACTTGTAGATCATGCTTCACCTGATCAGAGTAAAGAAAAATTAGGTCTTAAACCTGATCAGATGGCAGAAAAAATTATTAACAAATTTAAATTAGCAAATTAAAATTACTGTTGAATAATTCTACAGAACACCTCTAGATGCTAATCCTAGTATTGCGCCTATTCCGAAGATATGTCCTAAGCAATTAGCTCCTACGACAGAAGCATGACTTAAACCACCAAAGAATTTTGAATTAGGAATTTCAAATCCTTCATTAGGTTTTCTTATTGTGGCTCTTGCAATTGCATAAGCAAAAACATTACAAGCAATCATAACGATGGCGCATTTTGGTGACCATTCAAAAGTTGCGGGAGCAGACGCTGCTGCAAATAATGTAGTAAGCATAAAAAAACGTTATTTCTTATATTCTCCTTTATTTCGAGCATTAAATCACATAATTGTAAAAGGTCTTAAGAGTTATTTACTTCTAGACGATTTAACATCTTTATAAAACCAACTAAAATAATAAAATCGCTTAAGGTTAAGAAAAATTCTGCTGAACCATGAAGTACGTCAACTTCAACAAGCGTTCGATGAAAGTAAGTCAGAGAAAATATTGAAATTACTATAGTTATAAATACAAATAAAACTGTTAAGGAGAAACCAATTTTGATTAATTTATTTAATGACTTTATCTTATATAAGTAATATAAGAAAATTGAATATGGGATTATGGATGCAGCAAATAAGGCTGTATTATCAAACATTGATAAATAATCTAGAAATCTTAAAAAAAAATCATCCATATGATTCTGTTCTTTTAAAAATTGCTATAGTAGCGATTGCCAACGTTGTGTTTCCAACGAAAGTAAATATCCCTTGAAGTGTAACTAACCCATATAACTCTGGTTGATTATCGAAAATATGCCAAGTAATTGCACACATGGCTCCAATTAAATTAGGTATCATTGCAAGACTTAACCAGTAATAAAGTTCTAATTTTTTAAAGTTACTAATTTTTTTTATTATAAAAATTGCATAAATCCACTCTATAACTGAGCTGATATGAATTAACCATGTACCAAATGAAAGTTCGTGCAAAATATTTATATATTTTTCTTTAAAACATTAAGAACTTCTTTAGCATGATTTATGGGTAAAACACTTATCCATCTGTATGTTATTTCTCCTTCTGGTGAAATCAAAAAAGTATTCCTGTCGGAATAAGGAGGAATCCATGAACCATATTTTGCACTAATAGTTCCATTAGGGTCGGATAATAATGTGTAATTTATTGATTTTTCACTACAAAAACTTTCGTGAGAATCTTGATTGTCAGCACTTATACCTATTATTTCTGCATTATATTTAGAAAAGTCGTTTTTCAATTGAGAAAATCCTTTAGCTTCTAGAGTACAACCAGCGGTAAAATCTTTAGGATAAAAATATAAAACTATCCATTTACCTTTTAATTCATTTGAATCCCATATTTTTTTTGATTTAATACTTTTGTTTATTCCCTCCAAATGGAAACTAGGGGCTACATCTCCTATCTCAGGAGCATAATCAAAAGCAATTACAGAATTAAGATTAAAAAATAACGATATTAAAATTACAAAAACTCCAAATAAACTCTTCATCAAAATTAGAACTTATTAAGATCCACTCCATTAGTTTTGGCAACTTTATCTAGACCGACCTTTTGAATTGATTTTAATGCTTTAGTACTGATTTTTATGTTTATCCACTTTTTACCTTCTTGCCACCAAAGTCTTCTTTTTTGAAGATTTACTTGTTGTAATTTCTTAGTACGAATATGGGAATGGCTAACAGCCATCCCATTGTTAGCTTTTGCACCTGTCAGTTCACAAACCCTAGACATATTATTTGGTGAATATATTTATTAACTCTAACACACTACTTATGTTGATGTTTTAAGTAAATCTGAAATTAAATCGGCGTTATTATTTTGCAAATTTATAATTTGTTCTTGATCTAATCCACCCACACTTAATTTTGCCATATCATAAACATGATTAGCAATTTTTGATGCTAATGGATTTTCAACGGGATCTTTTTTATCAAGAATAATTTTATTACCAGTTATTTTTTTTAATCCTGCAATGAGAGGATGTTCTTTATTAATTAATAAGACGTGATATTCAGGTAGTCCGGGCATTTTTTGTTCCATATATGCTCCCATATCGTTTATTCTTCTCATCTGTTCAGGTAATAATATCATTGCTGGAGGAGCATCTTTACTGTTAAGAGATTGAACTTTAACTGTTACTTTCTCGTTATTTAATGCTTTAGAAATTATATCTTTTAGATTATCTGTTTTTGATTTGCCATCTTTATCAACAATTTCTTTTGATTCTTTATCTTCGAGCTCATTTATTTCAGAATCAACTCTTTGAAATTGATAATTTTCATTTTTACTTTCTATCCATGGAAGAAATTGTGCATCTATTAAGGGATCAGATTTGATTACTTCTTTGTTGTCAGATAAACAAATATTTAAAGCACTAGATTGACCAATAACATCAGAACAATAAATAATTTTTTTAGGATCAACTATGTTATTTCTCTCCTTATAATTTGATAATGTTGTGTAATACTTTTCGTTAGATTTTATTAGAGATTTATCATCAAGATATTTTTTTACATCCTTATCAGAATTTATAATTGTCTCAAAAATAATACTATTTTCTACAAGATCAGCAAACTTTTCGTCCTCGATGGCACCAATTTTAATAAAGGCAGAAATTGAATCCCATATTTCTGTATAAAATTCAGGAGAATTTTTTATTAAATCCTTTAACTTATTCGCAATTTTTTTTGAAATGAAAGATGAAATTGATCTGACTTTTCTATCAGTTTGCAAGGCACTTCTACTTACATTTAATGGTATATCTGTAGAATCAATTACACCTCTCAACGGTAAAAGATATTTAGGTACAATTTCCTTTATTGAGTCGCTTACAAATACTTGATTGCAAAATAGTTTAATTTCACCTTTTTCCCAATCAGCTCTTCCAGATAGTTTAGGGAAATATAAAATACCTTGTATATCGTATGGGTAATCCGTATTTAAGTGAATCCATAAAAGAGGATCTCCCTGAAATGGATATAAATATTTATATAGTTCAATATAATCTTCATCCTTTAATTCACTAGGTTGTTTTCTCCATGGAGGGTTTTTCTTATTAATTGTTTCACCCTCTAATAGAACATCGATAGGCATAAAATCACAATATTTTTTAATAAGCGATTTAATTCTCTCTGGTTCTATGAATTCTTTTTCTTCATCCATTAAATGAAGGATTACATCTGTTCCAACTGAATCTCGTTCAGATTCTTCTAATGTGAAATTAGGTGAGCCATCACATGACCAATTAAAAGTTTTACAATCACCTATGGCTGATTTGGTTAAAATATTAACTTTATCTGCAACCATAAAACTAGAATAAAAACCCAATCCAAAATGTCCTATAAATTCGTCATTATCTTTTTTATATTTTGTTAAAAACTCTTCTGCACTAGAAAAAGCTACTTGGTTTATATATTTTTTAATTTCATCATCATTCATTCCAATACCGTTGTCAGAAATTTTTAAGATATTTTTTTCCCTATCAATAGTAATTTTTACTTGAGGTTCTTCACAATTATCACAATCTCCAGCCATTGAAGCCATTCTTCTTTTACTAATTGCATCTACAGCATTACTAACTAATTCTCTTAAAAATATTTCGTGATCAGAATATACAGCTTTTTTTATTATCGGAAAAATATTTTCGGTATTTATTCTAATTTCGCCTTTTTCCATTTTTAAATTTTTTTTAAATCTTTTAAATTCTATTTTCTATTTAAGGGTTAATCAAGCTTAATTAGGAGTATTGTCCGTACAAAAAATTTATAATGTCATTAGGTTATTCAAATTGCAATTTTTTAATAAAACTAGAAGCAAAAAACTATTTAATCCATTGTATTTCAGTGCAATTATGTTCTTTCATAAGAATATTAGCTTTGGAATTTTCATTACATGGATTCAAATTTAGTATTGTGATTACCCCTTTTTTTTGCAATGCTTTTTGCTCATTTATTCCTTTATCTAATAAATAAGAATCTTTAAATAACAATAATACCTTCTTTTTAGGTTGTGATCTTTCAACAATTAAATCTCTTAAATTATCTATAGATATTGTAAATCCAATTCCATTAATTATTTTTTCATTAGGATTAAAGTATCTCACTAATTCGTCATACCTACCGCCTTTTGCGATTATTGTTTTAATATTATTATTATCACAAATTAGTTGAAAAACTATACCAGCATATAAATTAAGATGAGGTTGATAAGTTGGATCAAGTTGTAATTTTATATTATATTTCGTTGAAATTCTTGATAAAGTATTAAATAAGCATTCAATTTCCTCAATAACATTATTATTACCATAGATATTTTTAAGCTTTTTAATTATGATTGCTGGTTCCCCTCTTGTAAATAATAATTCTTTCAATATTGCTTTATCATTTTTATCAATATTTAATCTATCTAATGATTCTTGATCTAAATTTACCATGCATTTTTTAATTTCTTCATAATTATTATTTTTATAATTTAATAATATTAAATCCATAATTCTTGTTGTACTAACTAAAAGAGTTAGACTACAACTATCTATCAAATTGATATTATCAATTGCATCAAATAATATATTTATTACTTCAATCTCAGGGAATTGAGTGTCATAACTAATAAGTTCTATCCCGCTTTGAAGATTTTCTCGAAGTTTAAAAGTATTTTTATAACTTTGTTTTTTGTTAAATACAATACCACTGTTATAAAGTCTTATTGGTCTCTTTTTATTTAATAATCTTGTTGATGTTAATTTAACTATTGAAGTTGTCATTTCTGGTCTTAAACATAATGAATTATTACTTACTATTCCAACAAGTTCATCCTCATCAATTACTTCTCTACCTTTGATTGTTTCAAGATTATTAATAAAGGAAGGCGAGACTTCTTCATAACCCCACAACTTATATACATTGTTTAAATCATTAACAATAGAAGAATTATTCTTTACATCTATTAAATTAAATTCTTTAATATCACTCATTTTAAAACGATAATTTCAATTGTTATGTATAAAGTTGTTTATTTAGAGGAGTAACTTTGCTTAATTCTAATTTAAGCTCTTTTTCTATTCTCGGACTGCAGGTCAATATTCTTCCAGAGCTAAGATTAAATTCACCGTTCGGGTAATCAGAAACAACACCACCGGCTTCTTTAACAATAATAGCACCAGCAGCTAAATCCCATATTTCCAAGCCTCTTTCCCAATATCCATCTATTTTTCCTGAGGCAACAAATGCTAAATCAACTGCTGCTGCACCTCCTCTCCTAACTCCTCTTGTTTTATGTGTTAAGTAACAAAACTCTGCATAATTATTATCCTCAGTATCAAACCTATCATACGAAAAACCTGTTACAAGAAGACTATCAATAAGAGTATTAGCACTTGACACCATTAGTTTTTTATCATTGCAATAAGAGCCTTTTCCGATACATGCAGAATAAAGTTCGTTTAAATAGGGCACTGAAATTGCACCTAAGATAGGTTTGTTTTTATACAAGAGACCTATTGAAGTCCCAAAGAATGGATAACCGTGAGAATAGTTAGTAGTTCCATCTAATGGATCAATGCACCAAGTTAATTCCGAAGTCCTTATTAATTTTCCTGATTCTTCTGCATGAATAGAAATATCGGGTGTTTTTATTGTTAAGTACTCCTTGATTTTCTCTTCTACTTCTAAATCTACGTTTGTAACTAAATCGCCCTTTCTTCCCTTTGAAGTAACTGTTTGAATTTTATTATAATTATTAATTAGAATTTCATTACCTATGAGAGCACTCTCTTTAGCTATTTTATTAAAGAAAATTAAATCAATTTCTGAATTTATTTCTTTTAATTCATGAATTTCAAACATAATAACTAATCCTCCTCGAATTCCCAGGGAGGTGCTTTTCTTGTTTTACCTTTACCAAAATATTGACCAAATTGTAAATCATAAACTTCATCATAATACGTAGTCTCGACTTCAATATCTTCTATTACTTTGGCAACACAAAGTAAAGCGTAGCCCTTATCCTTTAAATCTTGAGAAACCCCCATTGCTTCTGGTTGCTCAAGTTTCCCTGAAATCATTTTAACAGCACAACTTGTACAACATCCATTCCTACAGGAAAATGGTAACCTTAATCCTTTTTTTTCAAATTCTTTTAGAATATATTCCTGGTCACTAATATTTTCCTGATATATTTTACCAGTTTCTTTATTCCTAATAGTGACTTTATAAGTCTTGTTCAAGTAACTTTCCTCAACAATGGGATATTAAAAGGGTAAAATGTTTATCTTAAGGAGAGGTGGCCGAGTGGTTGAAGGCGCAGCACTGGAAATGCTGTATAGGGGCAACTTTATCGAGGGTTCGAATCCCTCTCTCTCCGTACTATTTTAATTGATAATGATAAAAAATATCAATTAGAATTTTAACCAATCAGTAATATATAAATTACATGAAGATTTTAAAAGTGAATTTTAGAATAAAAATGATTTTATTTTTATAAATAAAGTTGATATTATTAGATTTTTATTATTATATGTACATAACAGAAATTTTAAATTGATTAAATTATTGGTTAAGGATAACTTTTATTTAATCAAGTAATACTATGGGGCAAATAGTTGGGATTGATTTAGGTACTACAAACTCTGTTGTAGGAGTTATTGAGGCAGGTCGGCCCGTTGTAATAGCAAACTCAGAGGGTACAAGAACCACACCTTCGATAGTTGGATTCACTAAAAACTCCGAAATTGTTATTGGTGATCAAGCTCGAAGGCAACTTGTTTTAAATCCTAAAAATACATTTTATAATTTAAAGAGATTTGTAGGAAGTGATTGGGATGAACTTGATGAGACAAGTATTTCTGTTCCATATAATGTTAAATCTAATGATAGTGGTAGTGTTAGAATTTTAAGTCCATTTACTGAGCGGGAGTACGCCCCTGAAGAGCTAATAAGTTCCATAATAAGAAAATTAATTAATGACGCTGAAACTTATTTAGGAGATTCTATTGATTCTGCCGTAATTACTGTTCCTGCCTATTTTAATGAGTCTCAGAGGCAAGCTACTAAGGATTCTGCCATATTAGCTGGGATAAAGGTTGATAGAATCTTAAATGAACCCACAGCAGCAGCTTTAGCCTATGGTTTTGAAAAAAGTTCTTCTAACAACGTACTAGTTTTTGATTTAGGTGGAGGTACTTTTGATGTCTCCCTATTAAGGATATCTAATGGGGTTTTTGATGTAAAAGCTACCTGTGGAGATACTCAACTCGGAGGTAATAATTTTGATTCCAAAATAGTTGAATGGATTGCTGAAAGATTTCTTGAGAAACATAAGATTGATTTAAGACGAGATAGGCAAGCTCTTCAAAGACTTACAGAAGCTGCTGAGAAGGCTAAATGTGAATTGTCAGGACTACAGAAAACTAAAATTTCTTTACCTTTTATTACTACAAGTGATGATGGCCCTTTACATATTGAAGAGGAATTAGATAGGAAAATATTTGAATCGTTATCGGAAGATCTCCTCGATAGGTTGCTTGAACCTGTTCAAATTGCATTAGAAGATTCTGGCTGGGATGCTGAAGAAATTGATGAAGTCGTCCTTGTTGGAGGAAGTACTCGTATACCAATGGTTCAACAATTAGTTAAGACTCTTGTTCCTAATGAACCATGTCAGTCAGTAAATCCTGATGAAGTTGTTGCAATTGGTGCTGCAATTCAATCTGGAATAATTAGTGGAGATTTACGTGATTTACTTTTAAATGATGTAACTCCTTTATCCTTAGGATTAGAGACTATTGGAGGACTTATGAAGGTTCTTATTCCACGTAATACACCAATACCTGTAAGACAATCAGATGTTTTTAGTACTTCGGAATCTAATCAATCATCAGTAGTTGTGAAAATAAGACAAGGTGAGAGGCCACTTGCTTCGGAAAATAAGTCATTAGGAAAATTTAGATTGTCAGGAATACCTCCCGCACCTAGAGGGATTCCCCAAGTACAAGTAGCTTTCGATATTGACGCAAATGGATTGCTAGAAGTCAGTGCAACAGATAGAACTACAGGTAGAAAACAAACAGTTAGTATTTCCGGAGGTTCGAATTTAAATGAACAAGAAATTAATATGATGATTGCGGAGGCTAAGTCAAAAGCAAAAGAAGATAGGATGAAAAGATCGGTAATTGATAGAAAAAATAATGCACTAACACTAATTGCTCAAGCAGAGAGAAGATTAAGAGATGCTTCATTAGAATTTGGACCATATGGAGCAGAGCGACAGCAGAGAGCGGTGGAGCTTGCAATTCAGGATGTTGAAGAATTTATAGATGATGATGATCCCCAAGAATTAGAGATTTCTGTAAGTGCTTTGCAAGAAGCACTTTTTGGATTAAATAGAAGATTTGCTGCCGAGAAGAAAGTTGATAGCAATCCCTTTCAAGGAATTAAAAATACCTTTGGCTCTTTAAAAGATGAATTATTTTCTGATGATTACTGGGATGATGATCCTTGGGACAATCAAATTAATAGTAATTCTAGAAATTCGAGGTATGGTAACTCTAGGGACGACGATCCATGGGACAATGACTACTTCCTCTAAAAAAGACTATTTGTCGATTTTAGGTTTATCCTATGAATTCGACGATACTGAACTTAAAAAAGCATTTCGAAGGGAAGCAAGAAAATGGCATCCCGATTTAAATAAAAATGATATAAATGCTGAAGATAGATTTAAACTAATTAATGAAGCCTACGAATACTTACGTGATCCTGACAGACGAACTAAAATTATAGATTCTAATTCTTCTAATGAAGAAAATATTTGTGACTACAGGACAGGTTTTCCTGAATATAAGGATTATCTCAATTCTCTATTTGGATTTGAATACCAATCTGAATTAGATGACCAAGGTTATAATGAAAAATCCTCTAAATTTTATGAAGATGAAAAGCCTGATGAAATTTTTAATGAAGATGATTTTAACAGTTATGACTACCCAGCCAGATCTCCAGAAGAACCACCACCCGTAAAACTACATAAAGATATCGAAACAATTATCGAATTAACCCCGGATGAAGCATTGACTGGGGCATGTATATTGATTGAATTAGAAGATCAAACTGTTGTAGAAGTTGATACTCCTCCATTTGCTGGTGATGGTTGGAGATTGAGATTAGAGAATATTGCAAAAGGTGGTAAAGATCATTATTTACAATTAAAAGTCCAAACTGAAAATGGACTTCGCATAGATGGTCTACGTGTTCTTTATAAATTAGAGTTATTTCCTCCCGATGCCCTTCTTGGTTGCGCAGTAGAGGTTCCCACTCTTGATGGTAATGTAACCCTGCAAGTACCTCCAAAGTCTTCAACTGGAAGATTATTAAGACTTAAAGGTAGAGGCTTAAATTTCGGTGATAATATTGGAGATCAGTTTGTAGAAATCTTAGTCGTTATTCCTGCCGATATTAATGACGAGGAAATAGCTTTGTATACCAGACTTCAAGAATTATCACTTTCAGATGAATAGTTAAATAATATATAATTATTTTAAAAAGTTTTTATGAATATTTATGTTCTACTTTATAACTTCGGAACAGAGAAAGAAGGTATACATTCAATAGAACTAAAAGGTAGAACTATCGTTTTAATGTTCGAAGAAAAAGATGATGCCGAACGTTACTGCGGAC
>QCVY01000018.1 GCA_003208695.1 Prochlorococcus sp. AG-686-P16
TTTTAGAAAATGAATTTGGAACACTTGGTTCCTCTCTCTTATCAAATGATATTCGAGAAGCTAGGCAGTTAGAAAGAGAAATTTTCAGATCATGGTGTAATTGGCTTTGCAGAAAAAGCTTTAGTTATCTAGATGAATCCTTTCGAAAAAATAAATTTATAGAATCTATTTACAAATTAGAAAAAATATTAAGTTTATCCAAAACAGGATATATTGATTCATCAATATATGATTCAGAAAAATTAGAGCCAGGCACTGGTGACATAATTTTCATTCCCTATATGGAAAGAATGAACGCTTCTTTAGGTTATTACAAGGGGTTCAATTTAAGAAATAATTATCCTTTTATTAATAGATGGCTAACCCTTTTTGAAAATTTGAGTGCATATAGAGGAACTCAAGGTGATTTCCATACACATTGCCATGATCTACCTCCTCAAATGGGTGGTTGCTTTAAGGAGGTTAACGATCAACAAATTTCCTTTTCTAATCTAATAGATGTTGGAGAAGGACTAGGGAACTTGGAATTTAATCAAGATCTAGACTTGGATTATTACGCTAAATTCGCACTTAAAAGAGTCCTAAAACATAAAGACAATATTATTAATGTCAATCCTTATGAAAAAGACTTATTTGAGGAATCATTAAGGTCTGCTCTTACCTTTATGATTTCCTCTGAACTCAATGAATTTCAAAGCAAAGCAGTTCAATCTATCAACTACTTAAAAAATAGAATTTCTGTGCCAAGAGATATGCCTTTAATTTCTGCAAGAATATTAAGACAATCTTTAAATAAAATTGTGTCTAATAGAGTTAATTACAAAATTGATAAGATTCCAGAAAAGCACAGATATGATCAAGATCCTGCCAAATTTATATTGAATTTATGATTATAAATTTTTTCTTGAATCGATTTGAAGTAAATCTTTTATTTTTTGAACTTGACTGGCAACATTTGGATCACTTGACAATTTTTTTTCCACTTGATCGATAGCATACATAACTGTTGTATGGTCTTTACCTCCAAATTCATCTCCAATTTTAGGTAGGCTTAGATCAGTTCCTTGTCTCATGAGATACATGCCTATTTGCCTTGCCTGGCTAACTGGCTTTCTTCTACTTGAACTAACTAATTCTTCCGCTGAAACATCAAAGTAATCTGAGACTTTTTTAATTACCTGCTTAGGAGTCACAACTACACCAACACTGTTTGGATCAAGCATTGGAGCAATTGATTGAACTGTCATAGGTAACCCAGTTATTGAAGCAAAAGCCACTGCCCTAGTAAAGGCTCCCTCTAATTCTCGAATATTTGAGGAAAATCTTCCTGCAATAAATTGAATCAAATCTCTAGGGAGATTCATTCTTTCTTGTTCAGCTTTTTTCTGCAAAATCGCCATTCTTGTTTCTATATCAGGAGGTTGAATATCTGCTATTAACCCCATTGAAAATCTAGAGATTAGCCTTTCTTGTAGTTTAGGTATTTGACTAGGAGGCCTATCACTTGCAATAACGATTTGTTTGCCCGCTTCATATAAAGCATTGAAAGTATTAAAAAATTCTTCTTGTGTATATTCCTTGCCCTCTAAAAATTGAATATCGTCAATTAATAAAAGATCTACCGATCTATATTTATTTTTAAAAGCATGCATTCCATCTTTTCTAATAGATTGAATTAAATCACTGCTGAAAGTTTCAGTTGAGACATATAAAACTTTCGCTTCTGGATCAATTTCTACTCGATAATGACCAACAGCTTGCATCAAGTGAGTCTTTCCGAGGCCAACACCACCACAAATAAATAAAGGATTAAATTCTCTTCCTGGAGATTCTGCCACTGCTAAAGCTGCGGCATGAGCCATTCGACTATTAGGACCTACAACAAATCTTTTAAAAACATAACGTGTATTTAAAGAATGAGATTTTTTTGATCTACTAATTAAATTATTACCTTGACTTGTTGAAAATGATTTTGACTTAGAGTTAATATTTTGAAGGTTAACAGAATCAGCAGAATTTGAATTGTTATTAATATTAGTTTCAGACTTGAAAACTACTTTTACATTATGTCCACAAATTTCTTCTGCGGCTTTTTCAATAGTTTCACTATAATTTTTTCTTAGCCAATCACTTGTAAAGTTATTTGGAGTAATCAAAGTTAACAAGCCGTTTTCAAAACAATTAAATTTAGCTGGCCTTATCCAAGTTTCGAAAGAAGGCTTGCTTAAATTCTTTTGAAGTAATAGTTGAACTTCTGCCCAAATAGGATTGGCTGCTTGCACTAAATTTATTCAATAGATATTTAATCTAATGGGAATTTATTAATTGGTCATTCTCAAATCATAAGATCATGATAAATTTAAAATTTATTAACAATGCAGATTATAAATTTTAAAAAGTGAACTCTATTAATTGACTAAACCTTATAATAATTACAACATGTTTATGTTTTGTTGGATAAAGCACTACTCATAGTGATGGCTAAGTGGCATGCTTATGGTCGTTGTAAAAATAGATTATCAAAAGATATAGGGAAAATCAGTTCTGCCAAAGTACAGAGAAAAATGACAGGTCATACTGTTTCAGTTGCTAAATTTCTGGAGAAAAAAGGTTTGATTGATATTTCCTTAGCCATATCTGGACTAGGATTCAAAAATAGTAAAAGGTGGAGTAATGAATTAGGAATTAAAAACTTTAATTTACAAGGTAGAGGATGTTTAGGAGAAAAGATGAGAAGGCAAATTCTCATAAATAAAAAAATTAGTTTAAAAAAAACAAAAAATATTATTCTTATAGGGACTGATCTTCCAGATTTTTGTCATATGGATTTATTAAATACTCTTTCAAAACTAAAAAATAATGATCTGATTTTAGGCCCCTCAAATGACGGAGGATATTGGCTTATTGCTTTTTCTGAAAGATTATTATCCACTGATTTATATTTACCCTTTATAAAAATAAAATGGGGTAGAGAAGATGTCCTTGAACAAACTATTAAAAACTTTTCTTCAATGGACTTAAAATATGACTTCCTTCATAGAAAAATAGATATTGATACAATATTAGATATCGAAAAAAGGGAATAATTAAGTTGCCGAAAATCTCAATTATTATTCCAACGCATAACGAATCTCAACACTTACCATTGCTTTTCTCGGATTTATCAATTTCTAATGATGAAGCTGAAGTTATAATTGTAGATTGCAATAGTAAGGATAAAACTAAAGAAATAGGAAAGTTGTACGGATCAAAGATATATAAATCAAAAAAAAAGAACAGAGGGTTGCAATTAAATATTGGAGCAAAAAAGGCTACAGGAAAATGGTTTATTTTCATACATGCCGATTCTAGGATTAGACAAGGTTGGTTAAAAAAAGTGAAGTCAGTTATTAGATATGATGAAAATTCTGTTTATTTTTTTAAATTCAAGATTAACAATAAAAGAATTATTTACAGATTTCTTGAAATACTTGTAAATCTAAGAAGCTACATCTTCAAAGATCCTTATGGGGATCAAGGACTCTTAATTCACAGGGAAGCATATTTTAAAAATAATGGTTATCGAAAAATACCTTTGATGGAAGATTTAGATTTTATAAAAAGATTAAAGAATAAGGTATCTTTAAAAATGTTAACTATTCCAATTTATACAAGTAGTAGGAAGTGGGAAAAAACTAATATTATTTTTCAAGCATTCAAGAATTTGAGTTATAGGAAAAGATGGTTAAGAGGGGAGTCAATAAAATCTTTACATAATGATTATTATAAAAGTTAAATTAATTTGCATACCAAAAAGCACATTTTGAACCTTTTGGTTCTAAAACCCAACCCTGCCTTTTATAAAATGAAACAACATCGGCATCAGCGAATAAAGTAACCTTTGAAATTCCGATTTTTTTTAATTCTTGCAATATATATTTCATCAATTCTTTGCCTAAACCAAGTCCTTGATAAACAGGATTGACAGCGACATCCCATATAGTGGCCTCAATAATTCCGTCCCCAGTACATCTAGCAAAACCAACAAGCCTAGGGAATTTTTCATCATGACGCCATACCCCAACTACTAAAATACTAAATTCTAAAGCTCTTTTAACTCTCCTTATTGGCCTCCTACTCCATCCTACAGTCTGCAAAAGTTGATCTAACTCAATAAGATCAAAATCCTTGACCTTACTACAAACAAAAATCTCTTTTTTCTCTTGATGGCTGAATTCATAAGAATTTAAACCATAATATTTAATCAGCTCATCTTGAGAAAGAGTACTTGTTTTCTTAATTGATGACCCTTTGTTCCTAAAAATCATTAAAAGCTAGCAAATCCTTTTTCTTGAAGCTCGGAAAGTTGGAAATATAATCCTTTTTTGAGTCTAAGCTCTCTATGATTTCCTTCTTCAATTAAAGCTCCCTCTTTTAAGACTAATATCTTATCAGATTTCTCAATAGTAGCTAATCTATGCGCAATCACTAATGCCGTTCTTTTATTCAATATCCTTTCAAGATCTTTTTGCAAGGTCGCTTCTGTAGATGGATCCATAAATGCAGTAGCTTCATCCATTATCAAGATGATTGGATTTCTTATGGCTACCCTAGCTACTGAAAGAAGTTGTCTTTCTCCGGATGAAAGATTACCTCCTCTCTCTCTAAGATAAGTATTCAAACCATCAGGCAACTTTTTCAATAAAGTATCTAAGCCAAGCTCTCTACAAATATTTTCTAAGTCTTGTTTATTAATGTCGGTACTTAATTTTAAGTTTTCTGCAACATCACCACTGAAAATAAAAGTATCTTGTAGCACGACACCAAGCATATTTCTAAGTCTTGCTATTGGTATATCTTTAATATCTACATCATCTATCAAAATCTGGCCTTCTTGAGGCTCATATAGTCTACATAACAACCTTATTATGGTTGTTTTACCAGAACCAGTTGGGCCAACAAAAGCTACATGTTCCCCTGGATTAACTAAAAACGATAAATTTTTTATTACATGTTCACCCTCGTTATAGAAAAAGTTGACATTCCGAAATTCAATTTTCCCTTTAAAGTTATAATCCTTACTTAAAATTCCTCCTGAAAGTTGTTGAGTAGAAATAGAGTCTTTAATCTCAATTTCTTCATCTAGCAATTCATTAATTCTCTCTACAGCAGTAAGTCCTCCTTGAATCTGTGTAAATCTCTCTGCCAGCTGTCTTAAAGGTTCAAATAGTCTTTGGGAGTAAAGAATAAAAGTTGTTAATGTTCCTAAACCAATATTACCCGAAGTTACTAGATACCCTCCCACCGCCAATACTAATGATACTGCTGCTAGGGATATCCATTCTATAAAAGCAGATATACTACTATCATAAAAAATGGTCCCATTAACTGCTTTCTGGTATGCAATACCGGTATTAGAAAATTTCCTACTATTGAATAACTCTCTCCTAAACATTTGAACTACTTCTAAACCTTGAAGATTCTCTTGAAAGTCAGAGTTAAGTTGAGACAATTCCTCTCTTACTTGATAATTTGCTTTTCTATATCGTTTTTGAAGCCAAATAATAAAATATGAAACGGGAATTTGAGTTAAAAGAAGTAAAGTTGCCAGCCCTTTATCTATAGAAAGCATGGTTAATGAAATGACTATAAGACTAACAAAATCAGCAATGACTCCAACTGCTCCACTGCCAAAAACCTCAGCCAAGGCATCCACATCATTGGTAAGTCTTGTTAGTAATTTACCGACAGGCATTTTATCGTGATACTTAAGAGAAAGAGAAATAGAATGTTCGAAAAGTTCTCTTCTAATCCTTGCTGTTAATCTTTGTCCAACCGATTGAATATTATATGATTGATATCCTTGCAAAACTAATCTAAAAAGAACAGTTATAAACAAAGTGATAATAATTATATTTATAGATTGCCCAAAGAAGGTTTTACTTAACCATACATCTGTGCTCTCATTTTTTAAGATTGTTATCGCTTGACCAACTAATAATGGTTGAATAGCCCCTGCAAAAGAAACAGGTAATAAGACAATTAAAATAAGATAAATAGTTCTTTTATCTTTAGTTAAATATCTACCTAATTTTTTGATTCTATCAAAATCATTCAAAAACATTACTTTAAATATTAAATATATCTTTAGAAGATTCTATTGATAAAATTACATCCCGGAGAGGATTGCTATCTAATCTAAGAGAGAGAGGATTAGCTATTAACCTTGCAGTTGAGTAAAAAAGATCGTCAATTTTACTTAAACCGTTTTCTTTAAGAGTCTTACCTGTTGCTACCAAATCTACTATAGCTTCTGCCATTCCAGTAATAGGGCCAAGCTCTACTGAACCCGTTAAATGAACAATCTCAACTGGTATATTTAAATCATCAAAATAGGCTCTTGCAGTTTTTGTGAATTTACTTGCCACTTTACAATTAGCGGGGAGGTCCGTAGGTTTTGAATAATTACTATTGTTTTTTACAGCAAGTGACATGTGACATCCACCAAACTCTAAATCAAGCAACTTAGCAACTTTCAATTCAGATTCCTGTAATACGTCATATCCTACAATTCCTAAATCTGCTTGTCCGTAACTTACATAAACTGGGACATCTCCATTTCGTACCAGTAAGACTTTGGCTCGTTTACATTTCGATTCAATAGTTAATGATCTATTATTCTCTAGCAGTGCATCAGAAAAGTTCAATCCTGCTTTTTTAAAAATTGAAATTGAATCTTCTAACAGAGCTCCTTTAGGTAAAGCTATAGTAATCATAGATCAATTAATTTTCAAACAAGTTTTTTAATTCTAAGTTAATAATGGAATTTAATAAAGAGCAAAAAATAATTGGTATAAGAGCTCTAAGTGATAATGTAATTTGGCTATGGAAAAAAAACAAATCAGCAGTAGTTATTGATCCGGCTCTTTCTCAACCTGTAATAGAATACCTAAAAACCAATAATCTTAATTTAAAGGCTATATTACAAACTCATCATCACTCAGATCATATTGGAGGAACTAAAGAGCTCATAAAAGAATGGCCAAAGGTTAAGGTTATAGCTTCCATAAATGAAAAAGATAGAATCCCTTTTCAGAATTCATCCGTTAAGGATGGAGACATATTAGAGTTATTAGATGAAGAAGTTAAAGTAATAGAAGTAATAGGACACACAAGATCTCATATAGCTTTCTACATAAATGACAACGTTCCTATTCTTTTTGTTGGTGATACTTTATTTTCAGCTGGATGTGGAAGAATCTTTGAAGGTACTTATAAACAAATGTATAATTCTCTTAAAAGAATTAAGTCATTACCCAAAAATACACTTATTTACTGTGCTCATGAATATACGAAGTCAAATCTTTTATGGGCATTAGATCTTGAACCAGAGAATCAAAATATTAAAAATAAACTTATTGAAGTTGAAAAAAAAATTGCTTTAAAAGAACTTACAATTCCATGCCTTCTTGAAGAAGAGTTGAAAATTAATCTGTTTTTAAGAGCAGATAATTTAAAAGTATTTTCCTTTTTAAGAGCAAATAAAGATTTATGGGTTTAAATTTATATAAAGATCCCTAATCAAATGTCCTCAACAAAAGTAATTAAAACTTCTAATGCACCAGACCCTGTTGGTCCTTATAACCAAGCAATCAAAGCAGGAAATTTTATTTATTGTTCGGGTCAAATTGCCATTGATCCAGTTTCAAATCAAATAAATTGCCTAGGTAATATTGAGAAAGAAACTACTCAAGTTTTAAAAAATCTTTTAGCTGTTCTTAATGCCGGAGGTGCAAGAGCAGAAGATGTAATAAAAACGACTATTTATTTAACTGATTTAAAAAATTTTAAAACTGTTAATGATATATACAGTGATTTTTTTAAGGTAGAGAATCCACCTGCAAGAGCATGTGTAGAAGTTTCTTCTTTGCCAAAAGGTGTTTTAATTGAAATAGATTGCGTCGCTTTTATAGATTAATTTATTAATTATTTAGAAATTTGAAATAAGAACCAAATGTGCGCCATATTTGTATAGATTATTAATTAACAGAACTTCTTTGATCTATGACAGCAGCAAAGCTAAATATAGACGAACTAGAAGCAGGTTACCCTTTATTTTGTAAGGCACTAAGATTATTAATTTTAAAAGGAAATTCACTTAAAGACATTGAAAAGACCGTTTGTTGGGGGCATCTTGAAACATTAAATAGATGCCTTCCTGGAAGATATAAAGCCCCAACTTATTTAATGGCTCTAATTAAAAGAGATATAGATAAACCTAATCATTATTAGGCACATTATTTTTCTAAAAAGTAATTATCTAATCTTAAAGAAAACTCTTTTTCATTACTTGGTATTTTCTCAGAATCTAAAAAGATGGATACACTAACAAAATTCTTACCAAAACTAATATTGGGATAAATATTTTTTTCTTTACATAATTCATCTATTTTTTTTAAAAATATACTAATTTTTTGATACTCTTCAAACTCAAATCTTTTTTCAATTCTTGAAGGCGACTCCCTTTGTTTCCACATTAAGACATAATTTATAACCGCAATTAATACTATACATTTATTTGATATTTTTACTAATTATTTTGACAAATTAATCAGCGCAAGCAAAAACTATAAAAAGTCTAATTGGATTCCCAGTAATCAATAATTCCACCAATGGTTAAATCAGTTTGAACTTCTGGATTAGGGCAAGCAAACCTTGCTGCTGATCCACTCGCAGTAAAAACCCAATTACCCTCTCTAGCTCCAACAGGATCAACTGCAACAACTTTTTTACCTTTATTATTTTCTAAAATCCTTAAATTCATGTGTCCAAGGCCAGCTACTCTTTGAGTGCAAACCATTCTTCCACATACCTTCATTATTTCCAAAATTTTTATACCTCAATTTGTTTTGGACTATCGGGATCCCAATGATCAATAATTCCAACAATCGTTAAATCACTTGGATATGATTTACTACCTGCAGCTTCTCTAGCAGCAGAACTACCAACACAAATAACCCAATCGCCGGGCTTGCATCCAACAGCATCAACGGCAACCTTATTAGAAGAGCCATCTAAAACTACTTGAAGATGCTTATGCTCGAATCCAGGTATTCTATTAGTGGAAACGAGTGGTTTTAATACCTTACAAATAAGCATGATTTAATGGGCCTCCATTGTTTTTTGATCTAAAGACATTCCAATAATTTGGGCGGAATGAATGTTGTCCCTATCTCTAATAGTAAGACAAGTGTGCAACAACCCTTTATCAACTAAACTTTTATATCTAATTGATATCGCATTATTGACTCTATTACAATCTTTTATAGCTCTATCTTTCGCTCCAGGAACTTTACCAGAATAGTCAAATCTTATTACTACGGGAATAGGTAGATCTTGAGAAACATTTAATCCTGTAAAAATCTTTACACCTACATCCAAATCAGGAGCACCTTCTTCAACTGTATCAAGATGAGCAAAATACGTTAAATTCCTAAGATGAACCTCTTTGAAACCAATCCCAACTCCAATAAACCTTTCAGCATGACCAACATCTTCATAGGAACCTTTATGAAATTTCTTAACGTAATCAATCTGAGAAATATTATTGACTATTAATTTGAAGACAAACTTATCCAACCCCTTAAGTTGGTCCTTACTAACACTTCCTGAAATAATGTGACAAATTTCTTTTTCGACTTCTTCTTTTGAAAAATTTAACGTGGAATTGTAGATGTTTAAACTAGAAATAGTATTTTCTAAATCTATCTTGCCGTCACTTGAAGATAAATGAATCTTTAACGAATCAGTATCAGTATCTAGACCAATTAACATAAGATCTACTGAAGCCCCGCAACAGAAGCTTTTTTCTACAGCCTCCCTAAAAGCTAGTAATTTATCAAGACCCTTTCTAGCTGCTAATTTATCATCACTCCCATGAGCAGCACATCCCTGATGCAAAGGATCAACAGAACTAAAATGATATGTGACTATTTTTAAATACCTTGTATCTTTATGGGCTTCATTTGGCTTGTTTTCTCTATATCTTTTATGTTCAGTTTTCACCCATCTATTAACAGTATTTTCAATATCAAAGAGAGCTCCTGCATGAGATCTTCTTCTAACTGCACTAAATGGAATTCTCATTACATAAGCTATGGAATGAGCTAATCTCCCATCAGAGCAAGGTGTTATGTCTAACAAGTGAATTCCACAATCTAGTAATGTTGTCTCAAAATCACTTGCATTACTACTTCCAGAAGAACCCTCTAAAGGATCATTTTCGAAAAAATTATCGCTTAATTTCTCGTGCTGCTTAAAAGCGCACCACGCATATAAGGCCCTCATATCTAATGGTTTAACCCAAGATTTATCTAAAATATGTATTGGCAAATCTATTCCTAAATTTTGCCTAGATATAGATTGAGATCTATTTATAAAATCCTCATGATGTTGTATGCGAGCAATTTCTTTCAAAGTGGGGATAATTTTATCAAAACTACTTTTTATTTGACTTTCATATTCATAAAGTTTTTCATTCTGAGAATTATTAGTTAATTTATGAGTCTTAGCAGTATTTCTTAAATTATCTATCGCATTATTCTGTGAGTGAATATTTTCTGTGAAGGTTTTCATTGGAGCGGTTGGCCCCAATGTGAAGTTCTTGGCTTTAGCCAGTCCTCTCAAAGGCATTATTCAATTATCCTCTTGCACCACCTGAAAAGGTAACGAGTTGTCCATCACGAGTGTTGCCACTAGATCCAGTTATAAGAAAATCAGGTTTTTCTGTCTCATTATTTCTCTTAATATCAACTGGTGGCATAGCTCCCATAAATCCCGCTCTTGAAGGATTCCTCTTCCTAGCAGAAACTCCTTCTGTTCCCGTTACTTTATCTCCTCTATCCCAGTCATCACCAGTTATATTACCTGCAGACTGACCCTCGCCTGTTATTCTGGAAGGTTCTTTTTTATCTGTAGGAATATCAATATTTTGACTTTCTTCAAGTTTCATTTTTTGTTTATAAGTCATATTTTTATTAGGTTCAAATCTAAATTGCTCAGTCCCTGTAACTTTATCTTCTGCCATATCAAAAGGTCCTGTAATCTTAGAACTATCTTCATACTTATTACCCGTTACTCCTTCTGTATTTTTAGCTGAATACTTCTCTCTTGATGGCGAGTTAACAGAAAATCCTTCCCAAGAGTTTGAGGCTGATTTCTCTTGGTTTGCATAAGAAGCATCATTTGGTGGTGTTTCACAATTTGATAAAAACTGATCTCCTCCAATATAGGGAGTTCCAGTTAAATTTTTACAAGCACCTTTTTTAGCTCCCGTCATGACACCACCTATTCCAGGCTGTTGTCCAGTAAGTCTTGCATTTGAATTGTTACCAGAATTTATCGTAGCTCTAGATTTCACATCTTCAACAATTTGCGAGTTGCAGTTTTCATTTATTTGATCTAGACCTGCATAAGGGGTTCCAGTAAGAACCTTGCAAGCACCAGGCTCATCACCGGTAACTAATTTTGATCTACCTGTCATTGTTCCACTTATCAAATTAGATTTTGAAGAAAGACTTACCCCAACTTTTTTAGCTTCGGCGTTTGGTTTAGATCCACAAAATTTTTCATATTGCTGAGAACCTATATATTCATCTCCAGTAACATTTTTACAACTTCCATGTTCATTCCCAGTAACAAATTCAGATCTCCCTACTCCAGTTCCTGTAACTGAATTTCCATTTAAGGTGTCGTATTTCCCAACTTTTTCAAAAGATTTACCTTTAGGCATTGGTTCTGAACCAAGATATTGATCACCAGTTAATTGATGCCCTGAACCAGATTCATCTCCAGTAACTAAAGATGATCTTCCAGGCAAGGATCCAGATACTTTTAATCCATCTGAGGTAATACTTTGTTTAACTTTAGATGGATTTTTATATACTTCTCCACAAAATTTTTGAGATTGATTAGCAGATATATATTCTGTTCCGGTTAATTTTTTACAAGTTCCAGGCTCATCCCCAGTCACCTTATCGGATCTACCTACTTCGTTTCCAGTAACGATATTTCCAGAGGAAGTTGAAGTAACAGAAGATCTTAATGGCTGTTTATATTTTGGTTTTGTTTGGCAAAATTCATTTATTACCTCTGCTCCCATATATTGAGTACCTGTAACTGTTCTACAGGTGCTTGCCTCATTACCTGTTGTTTTGAGAGATCTATTGGCTTGTGTTCCTGTTACAGTTTGTCCTGAATCAGTTTCACTTACACCAACTTTCAAGTTCAAATCAGAGATATTTAGCTTAGATCCATTTTTATTAGGCCCACAAGGTCTGCATTTTCCATTACCATTTTTAGTTGTTGCTCCAGTTTTACTTCTTAGTTCTCTTACTCTTTGTGAAATTTCTCTACTTGATAAATCTGGATCTCCCCTTCTGGCTAAAGACGCAGCACTAGTATTTTGTTTAGATGCTGATTTTCCATGTTTTGATTGTGCTTCTCTTCTGGCCAATACAATATCTCTACTAGTATTTGTAATAGGCTTTCTTTTTTGAGAAACTCTTCTTTTAATATTCTTATTAATAACATTAATATTCTGATTCTCTGAATTGTCTGTTTCTTTTATGGGGGTAGTTGAAATTACTTGGGGTGCTTTTTTAACTTCATTACGAGTTCTATCAGAAGAATTTAAGGCTGATTTACCATGAGTAGACATTGCTTTTCTTCTTTCTATACCAAGGTCTTTGCTTGATAATTTTGATGAAGTAGATTTTCTAATAACTTTACTCGCTGGAATATGGTTTTTACTTGATGCTGACAAAACTTTTTTATTAGAAGACGTCGATCCAGCTGTAGGTATATCTTGAGATGATCTAACTCTATCTTTAGTTGAAGAAGAATTTGAAGCGGCTTTTTTTCCACCATCACTCATAGCCTTTCTTCTTTCAAGCGCAATCTCTCTACTGGTTTTTGTTGACATAATCTTCAAATGTGTAACTCTTTAAAAAAACTTTCTCCAATAGAAAAATAAATTCAAAAGGAGAAAGATATTGACTACTAAATTAAGATTTAGCGTCCTTGGAAAACGGCAAAAGCTGTCCCTTGGCTTTGTGTGTAAGCGTCGTAACCGATTATTCTTACGTGATGATCAGGATATGCCCTGTGGCATGCCTCTAACTCACTTACAACCAAGTTCAAATCTTTTTCCCCAAAGAAGGGGAGTTTCCAATAAGACCAATAAGTTTGCATACTTCCACTAGGGTGGACATGCTCTATAACAGGACTCCATCCTTGAGCAATAATGTATGCAATTTGGTCATATATTTCTTCCTGGGTCATCGGTGGTAAAAAACCGAATGTTTCCAGGGTAGCAACTGTTTGATAGTCACCAACTGTGCTCTGGAAAGGCATAATTAAATAATTTGTGAATGAAATTCTCGTAAATACGAGTTTTATAAATTGAGGAGAAAGATTTTTCTCCTCTTATTTGAATTTTGAACTAGCCTTGAACGTCGAGCTTATCAACGGTATCAAACTCAAACTTGATTTCTTTCCAAGTTTCGAGTGCAATAGCTAATTCAGGACTATGCTTAGCAGCTTCCATTAGAATGTCTCTACTCTCTTTTTCGATTTCGCGACCTGCATTACGTGCTTTCACACAAGCTTCTAATGCAACACGGTTTGCAGCAGCTCCGGCAGCTGAACCCCATGGATGACCATGAGTTCCTCCTCCGAATTGAAGACAAGAATCATCTCCAAATATTGCAAGCAGTGCTGGCATATGCCAAACATGGATACCACCAGATGCGACAGCAAACACTCCAGGCATTGATCCCCAATCCTGATCAAAGAAGTTACCTCTTGATCTATCTTCAGGAACAAATGATTCTCTTAAGTTATCAATATAACCAAGAGTGGTTTGGCGATCACCTTCTAGTTTTCCAACAACGGTTCCAGTGTGTAATTGATCTCCTCCAGAGAGTCTCAAACATTTAGCTAGAACTCTGAAGTGGATACCATGCTTTGGATGTCTATCAATAACAGCATGCATAGCTCTGTGTATATGCAGAAGCATGCCATTTTTACGACACCAGTTAGCTAGTCCAGTATTTGCTGTAAATCCACCAGTTATGTAATCATGCATGATGATTGGCATATCAAGTTCTTTCGCAAATTCTGCACGTTCGTATAGTTCTTCAGGAGTATTCGCGGTACAATTTAAATAATGACCTTTGACTTCTCCAGTTTCTTGCTGAGCGAGTTTAACTGCCTCAGCAACGAACTCAAATCTTTCTCTCCAACGTTGGAATGGTTGAGAATTGATATTCTCATCATCTTTAGTTAGATCAAGACCACCTCTTAGGCACTCATACACAACCCGACCGTAGTTCTTACCAGATAATCCTAATTTAGGTTTAATGGTACAGCCGAGAAGAGGTCTTCCATACTTATTAAGTCGATCTCTTTCAACAACTATTCCATTAGGTGGTCCACCACAAGTCTTAATAAATGCGATTGGGAATCTAATATCTTCAAGACGTAAATGTCTTAAAGCTTTAAATCCAAAAACGTTACCAACTAAAGATGTTAATACGTTCGTAATTGAACCTTCTTCGAAAAGATCAAGAGGATAT
>QCVY01000019.1 GCA_003208695.1 Prochlorococcus sp. AG-686-P16
AAATTAATAATGAAATCATTTTCACATTAGTAAAAAGATTATATGAAACTATTTTTATTGCATTTTTTAGTTGGCTAATAAGTATGATATTTGGGGTTATTTTTGGAATATTATCCTCAAAAATTTTTTATAAAATATTAAATTTACCAATATTTTTAAAGAGATTTTTAAATTTATTTTTAACTTTTATAAGATCGATTCATGAAATAATTTGGGGACTTATATTAATGCAAATATATGGTATTAATTTTTCAATTGGGATAATAGCTATTTGCATTCCTTATATTGCAATAAATGCAAAAGTTTTTAGTGAACAAATAGAAAATATTAATCTTAAAACTGTTGAATCAATTAAACAAATTAATGGTAAAAAATCTTCTTCTTTAATAACATTAGTTTGGAATCCAGTGATAGATACCTTTAAAAATTTTGGGTTATACCGATTGGAATGTGCAATAAGAAGTACAGCAGTTTTAGGATTGTTTGGAGTTGGAGGAATAGGCACAAGTATATTTTTATCCTTTCAAACTTTGAATTTCCGAGAACTATGGACTTATCTTTGGGGTTTAGCTTTTTTAATTATCATCTCAAAAGAACTATTAAACAAATTTAACCTCTCTAACTCTTCAAAGAAATTTTTGACTTCTTTTGTAATAGCTTTATTTTGTATTAGTTTATTTTCTTTATCTTTCTTTGTTTATTTTATATTTTATAAAAATGCAATACCTTTTAATTCAATCAATAATCTTTTGATATCAAACTTAAATTTTATTTCATATGATTTTTTAAAGCTATTATTAGAGACAGTAGTTTTATGTCTTTTATCTACTGGAATAGCTATAAGTTTTCCTCCCATTTTTTTATTGATTTTAAATAATAAAATAGGAATTACAATTATCAGAATAATCTCATTTTTATTTCGTTTAATACCACCGCCTATATTAATTTTATTACTCTTAATGTTTAATAATCCTTCAATATCTTTAGCAGCAATAACATTAGGGTTACATAACGCAGCAATAACAAGCAAATTACTTTTGGCGAATTTATATAACCAAGACAATAAAAAATATATTGCGATGAGATCATTAGGAGCTGCAAAGAGGTCTAGTTGGCTTTTCGGATTATTTGTTAAACAAGCAAATAGTTATTTAGCATATTGTGCTTATAGATCTGACATCATAATTCGAGAAACAGCTATTCTGGGGGTAATTGGAAGTGTTGGTTTAGGTTGGCAACTTCAAGAATCATTGAGTTCATTTGCATGGGAGGAAGTCTTAGTAATTTTGATTGCTTATAGCTCAATTGCAATAATTGGAGAATTAATAAATGGTAAAATCAAAAGTAATCTAACTTGATTAGTAATAAAAATCTTCTTAAATCAAGTGAAATAATTTAAAGGAACCTAGTGCCTGTTTTACCAAAACAATTGGTTGTAATTGGAGATAGTTCAGTATATGGATGGGGGGATACTGAAGGAGGAGGGTGGTGCGAGAGACTTAGAAAAGATTGGTCAAAATATCATGATTTTCCAATTATTTATCCTCTAGGTGTAAGAGGAGATGGAATTGAAAAGGTTTCTTTACGTTGGAAAAAAGAATGGTCTTCAAGAGGTGAAACAAGAAGAAATAAACCCAAAGCTATCCTCTTGAATGTGGGTCTTAATGATACTCCAACAATTGGACAAAAAAATGGCCGGCACCAATTAGAGATAAATGGATTCGAATATGGACTAGAAAGATTAATTTTTGAAATGAAGTCCCAAACTCAAGTTTTTGTAATTGGGCTAACTCCAGTTAATGAAAAAAAAATGCCATTTGCTGGATGTTTATGGTATTCAAATGATTTCTGTCATTCTTATGAAAGAAGAATGGAAGAAGTCTGTATAAATCAAAATGTCCCTTTTCTGCCAACTTTTAGAGAAATGTACTCAGATAATAGAAGTAAGAATTGGATCACAAAGGATGGTATACACTTAAATGCGCATGGACATCTTTGGATTTATCAACGTCTTAAAAGTTGGGATATTCTACAGAAATGGAAGGAATCCTAATTTTGATAAAAGGTAATTTAATTAGAAATTTTGAGATAAAAAATTAGAACAAAAATAGCAATTATTGAAGAAATACTTGTTTGAATAGAATTTACTAATTCATTACTTAATTTATATTTGTCTTGAAATTTAGCTCCAATAAAACTTTCAGAAATTGTTGCTAAGAAACCAGAACTTGCAACTATCAAAAATTGATATTTTGTTGAAATAATATTTAAAACAAACATTATTAATGACATAAATATTGCCCCTAAGGCACTTGCTGCTGTTCCTTCTAAACTAATTCCTCCTTCCGTTCCACTTTCAACTTTTCTAAACGAAGTAATTAGATATGTATTCCTACCAAATCTTTTTCCTATTTCACTTCCAAAAGTATCTGCCAACTTTGCGACAAAACTTGCAGCAAAACCAATTTTGTAAAAGACTAAATTAGTAAAATTCAATTTAACCATTATTGCAAAAAATAATCCTGTTGCAGCCGAACCCCAAACATTTTCAGGACCTCTTTTACCACCTCTTTTTTCAGCTATACCTTTTTCATTTTTAAATTTATAACCAATTTTTGTCACAAGAGAGCCTAGTAATAAATAAATTACAACAGAGCTCCAACCTTGCCATGAAAGACATCCCCATAAAATAGACCCTAATACCCCAGCACTTATCCACCCCCCTTTTGTCATTAATGGAACTCTAAAAAACAAAGAAATTAGAATAAAATTAATTAAAAAACCAAGTAAAAAATCATTAGAAAGTAAATTCATTTTTTTAAAGTATTAATTTGAGATCCTTACGCCATTGACTAAGAATTGAAGTTGCATTAACAGTAGCTGTTGAAGTTCTTAAAATGGATTCTGAAAGTTTTACAAAGGCAATTTTATTTTTTATAAAAAATTCAATTTCAACTTTGGACCATCCTCCTTCCGGTCCAATCAAATTCCATAAAACTCCTCCTTTTTTATAGAAAAGACTTTGTTTTTTTTTTAACCAATGGTTTAAATTATCAGAGCTATCATCTCTTGTAATAGATACTGAAATAATATCTTTATTTTCTATAGAATTTATCCAGTCGAATACATTAATATCACTCAAAATATATGGTCTCCATAATCTCTCACATTGTTCAACAGCTTCATTGATAATAGAATCCCATCTTATAAGTTTATTTGAGAAGTTGGTATACTTCCTAACCTGTCTATCTGAATTTAAAGGTTGTATAAAATCAATTCCTATTTCAGTACACATTTTTAGAATATCTTCAAAACCATTTTTAGGAATAACAACAGCTATTCCTAATAAAATTTTTTCTTTTTCTTGAAATAAATAAGGATTGTTAATATTGTTTATCTTTATAAAATTGTCCTCTAAGTTTATAGCTTTCCATAATGAACCTTGGCCATTAGTGATAAATATTTCTTTACCAATTTTTATTCGCATTACTTTATTTATATAGCGCGCTTCATTATTTGTAAGTTTTAAATTATTGTTCTTGTTATTAATTATTCTTTCATTCTGTATAAATAATCTTGTTAAATCATCCATATATAAAAATCAATTTTTAAAAACCAAATCTTCATGTTCCTCTATCGACCAATCACTATTTTCTCCCCCAATTATTAACTCATCAATTTTTACATAATTATTAGATATCTCATTTAACGCATTTATTAAAATATCAATAGAAAGTGAATCTGAAGTCCCAAAATCAACCCAACTTCTTGACCACAAATTTTGATATTCCATAACACCTAAATTATGCATCAAGGCAGGAAGTGCAGATTCTTTTTGTTCATTATCATATGACATCCAACTTAAATCAGAACCCTCTTCATGAGTTTGTAGATTTTCAGAATTAAAACCGCCTAACCTTCCTAAAACATACCAACTATCAAAAACTCCATCTAAGTAGTTTTTTTCTGCTTCAGTAGGTATTTCAAAGAATTTTATCCAAATCCAACAATTAAAAGGATCAACTTCCCTAAATGAGATATTCATTTTTGCTGTTATTTTTTTTAGATCTATAGCTATTATAAGTTGATAATTCAAAGTTTAAATTTTATACCTACAACTAAATTAATAATGCTTGATTTAAAAGACATTACTTATCAACCTCAAACAGGAAATAAAAAAATAATAGATGGTATTAGTTTTAATCTTAATGAAAATGAAATTATATTAATTTGTGGTAAAAGTGGTTCAGGGAAAACTACTCTATTGGAAATAATAAGTGGACTAATTACTCCTCAGAGAGGAAAAATTACTTGGAAAAATAAAAATATCACTGCAAGGCAAAGAAGATGGATAAGTGGAGTAGTATTCCAATTCCCAGAAAGATACTTTTTAGGAACAACCATTGGGAAAGAATTAAAAATTGGTTATAAATCATTGAGAGAGAAAAATATAGAGCAAGTTTTAAAAAAAGTTGGGCTATCAAATATAAATCTTACTCAACCCCCTGAGAAATTAAGTGGTGGTCAACAGAGAAGATTAGCTGTAGCAGTTCAACTAATGAGAAATCCAACTATTCTTTTACTTGACGAACCAACTGCTGGGCTTGATTGGTCAATGAAAAATGATGTTAAGAATTTAGTTCTCAATCTCAAAAATAAAAATACAATAATTATCGTTACTCATGAACCCTCATTATTTGAGGGGATACCCTCTAAAGTATTAGTTCTTGAACAAGGAAAGATTAAAGTATTAACGAAAGAAAATTATGGGGGATAAAATTGTACGCGCAACTGCGGCTAATGGTGGAATAAGGTTAGTTGCGGTATTAACAACAAATGCGTCAATGGAAGCGAAAGAAAGGCATGAATTGTCTTATCTAACTACCTCTATCCTGGGGAGAGCTTTCAGCGCCTCTCTTCTATTAGCAAGTTCGATGAAAGTAATGCATGGGAGAGTCACTTTAAGAGTAAGATCTGATGGTCCTTTAAAGGGATTACTTGTGGATGCGGGCAGAGATGGGAAAGTTAGAGGTTATGTAGGAAATCCTAATTTGGAATTAGATTTAGTCAAAACCAAGTCAAATCAATATTCTTTTGATTTCACCAAAGCATTAGGGACAGGCTATTTGAATGTTATTCGGGATAATGGTTTTGGAGAACCTTTTACCAGCACTGTTGAGTTAGTTAATGGAAATATTGCTGAAGATTTAGCGTCTTATTTATATCACTCTGAGCAGACTCCTTCTGCTGTATTTATTGGGGAAAAGATTCAAAATAAAAATATTATTTCTAGCGGAGGATTGTTAGCTCAAGTTTTGCCAAAGAAAGAAACTGATCCCTTATTAGTTTCGCTGCTCGAGGAAAGATGTAAAGAAATTAATTCTTTTAGTGAAGACTTATTTAAATCAAAAGATAATCTTCTTTCACTAATAAAAAATATATTTCCAGATATTGACGATAAATCAATTTCCGAGAAAGCTCGAACTCAAGAAGTTAGATTTGAATGTAGGTGCTCTAGACAGAGAAGTTTAAATGCAATGAAAATGCTTGATAAAAAAGAGTTAGAAGATATTTTAATTAAAGAAGGAAAAGCTGAATTAGTTTGCGAATTCTGCAAGAATAAATATCTTATAAATTCTGAAGAGATTAAAGAGATGATTAAAAATTAATTTAAAGGAAAATTACTCCTATCCATAATATTATCATTGCTGGTAAACTTTGAATTTTTTGAATTGATAAAGAGTTATTAGATATTTCCTGAATAAATGAGTTAGTTTCAAATAAACCTCCAAATATTAATCCTATTGAAAGAAAAGTCACACTCCATCCGAGAGAACTAATAAACTTTTTACCTGATTTAATTTGAATATAAGTAAGGATTAAAGTTGAAATAGAAAGCAGAAGTCTGTTGTAAGAATCAGGACTTATTAAAAGTATTATCAAAAATAATAATCCAACAGATAATTTGATTGAAAGATTATCAAAAGATGGAGGAGTTATTTTGGGAAGGCTATATTCGTTTGACTTGTTACCATTATTATTTAAATTTTTTATTTTTGATAAAAGCGGGAAATCATTATTAATGAGTTTCTCTTTCTTAGACGCATTTTGAGCTTCGAAACTAACATTCCCCGACTGTCTTGCTTTCAAACTACCCATTAACAATTGATCAAAAGATGATTCTATTTTTGCCTTAAGTAGTAGATCTTCACCAGCCTCCTTAACTTTAAAATCTCTTGCTTTTTGTATATCTTCAAAATCGGCACCCTCGTCAATACCTAATATTTCATAGGGAGTTTTATCTGGATTATTTTTGCTTTTATTTGAATCCAATTGTTTTTTACAATACCTATAGATTAACTAATTTTATTATCCAATAGGACTTTATAAAACAATTGGTTCCACTCCGCTAACAACAGGTGCTACTTTTTTTAAATCTAAATTATCATTATCTTCAATAAATTGATTAAGATTCCACTGATTTTTAAAAAGAATCACTGGCCTGTTCCAGCAATCCTTTACTACTTTGCAATTAAAGATCCTTCCTAATTCGTCAATAGCTGACCATCCATCTGAAACCCATCGTGCCAATTGGTATGGCATAGATTCAAGATTGGCATCTACACCATATTCATTTTTTAATCTATGAATAACTACTTCCAACTGTAATTGTCCAACGGCTGCAAGGATAGGATCTCTTTTGCTCTCATCAAAGTCATAAAGTATTTGAACAGCACCTTCCTCACGAAGTTCGTTTACTCCCTTCCTAAAGTTTTTAAATGCTGAGGGGTTTGGATTTCTAAGCCAACTAAATATTTCAGGACTAAAGGAGGGTATACCCTCATATTCAAGATGAGTGCCTGTATATAAAGTATCCCCGATAGAAAACATTCCAGGGTTATTAAGTCCAATTACATCACCAGGATAGGCATCATCAACTACTTCTCTTTCTTGACCAAATATTTTTTGAGGTCGAGATAATCTAATAGTTCTTCCTGTTCTAGAGTGTTTGACTGACATATCCTTTTCAAATTTTCCACTACAAACTCTTATAAAAGCAACTCTATCTCTATGCTTTGGATCCATATTTGCCTGTAACTTAAATACGAAACCGCTAAATTCATCGCTTGCAGGCTCTATATCTCCTTTATTACTATTTCTTGAAGTTGGTTTTTGAGCCATTTTTAAAAAGCTATCTAAAAAGGGTCTTACCCCAAAATTTGTCATCGCCGAGCCAAAGAAAACAGGAGTAAGTGAACCATTAAAAATTTCTTCTTTTTCTAATTTCGAACCTGCCTCATCAAGGACCTCAAGCTCTTCAAGAGAGATATCAAGTAATTCTTTCTCTACATATTTTGAAAGTTCTTTATCATCTAAACTCATTCTTTTCTCATTTGACTGTTTTCCTCTAATAGCTTTATCAAATAAAATAACCTCTCTTGTAAATCTATCAATAACTCCTCTAAATTCCTCACCTATACCAATCGGCCAATTAACCGGCAAAGTATTTAAACCAAGCTCTGATTCAATTTCATCAAGCAAAGAAAAAGGTTCTCTACCTGGTCTATCCATCTTGTTTATAAAAGTAAAAATAGGTATTTTTCTCATTCTGCATACCTCAAATAATTTTCTTGTTTGAGGTTCTAATCCTTTAGCGGCATCTTCAAGCATTACTGCATTGTCTGCGGCAGCTAAAGTTCTATATGTATCTTCAGAAAAATCTTTGTGACCAGGAGTATCCAAAAGATTTATTACTGATTTTTCATATTCAAACTGCAAAACAGTTGAAGTAATTGAAATACCCCTCTGTTTTTCAAGTTCCATCCAATCAGAAGTTGCTTTCCTTTGATTACCTCTTGCTTTTACTGCCCCTGCTTGCTGTATAGCACCTCCATACAAAAGAAGTTTTTCAGTGAGAGTTGTTTTACCAGCATCAGGATGTGAAATAATCGCAAAGTTCCTTCTTTTATTTACCGCCTCTAAGATATTTTTATTATTAAAGTTTTTAGTACTTGTACTCATTAAATTCTATTTTAACAATCCCACTAATTCTAAACCTTACCATAAATGACTAAATATTGATCACCTTCTTCGAACACTTCTAAAGAGGATAATTTATTCTCAAAAATAAAATCTTTTAATTCTTTTGAAGTGTAAGAAGCCTTTAACGATGCGTAATAATCATTAGTCAAAATTTCATTATATTTCTCCCCACATTTTTCTTTTAAATATAAGGCTGATTGTTTATCAATAGGTCTTTTCAGATCTTTATGAAAATTTATAGTCAAATCACTTGATAATCTCTTTATGCAATTAAAAAAATCATCCAGATAAGTAATATGGTGAATTAAACTGTTACTGACTAATAAACTTATATTTTTTTCGAAAGAAATATCACTTGATTTAAGGCTTTTTATATCTGCACAAATGTAATTCAAATTTTTTAATCGACTCGTACTTAAGGAATTCTTTTTATTTAACTCAGCTATTCGAATCATCTCTTTGGAGCCATCAATACCAATAACATTTGCATTAGGCCATTTAGTTGATAACTTTTCAGAAATATTGCCAGGTCCGCAACCTAAATCAACAATCAATTCTTTTTCACTCAAATAAATATTATTTTTAATCAAGTAATGATTTATTTGACTAATAAGATTATTCTCTCCCTCTGAAAAGTCAGCTTTAGCATAAGAATCAACTTGGTCTTCTCTTTCCATTAATTCAGGTTCAATAGTTCTTTCCATAAACTTCCGTGAACAAAGATTTCATAATAAACATATTTTTACACAAACCGTTAAATAGTGGTAAGAATAGTTGCAGACGCCACAGGTAGAGTTATTCTTCCTTTACGGGTAAATTTACATACTTTTTTTATCGTGACAATTGCACCAAATAAAGCTTCCTCCGAGAGCAATTCTAATAATCTCAGAAAAGATGACTTCCCAAAAACAGCTCCTGCTGCTTATCCTGTCTTCTTTAGGTCATATAGCAGAAAGACAGTTTCCGGGAAAAGAGAGAATTGGAGTGAAGTTGGAGAAAGAAATTTATCTGGATTAAAAGAATTAGGAAAACTCTCTGATCAAGAATTAATTTTAATGAGAGAAATGCAGAGCAACCAAAAGGCTCAACCATCTGGAAGATGGTTATGGATCGGAGGGACTCCATGGATTAATAAAAACCAGAATTTTTCAGGAGCGTATAATTGTACATCGACAAATTTAATTGATTGGGAAGCTTTTGCCTTAATGATGGATTTAGCAATGATGGGTTGCGGCACAGGAGCAATAATAGAGCCCCATTTTATCAATAAGCTTCCAACAGTAAAAAATAAAATAACTATTAAATCAGTAAGCGAAGTAGGAATAACTTCTAAAGACCAAAGGAACGAAAAATCTTCTTTAGAAATTAAAGGCAACGATATTTTTATAAAAGTTGGGGACAGCAGAAGAGGCTGGGTAGATAGTTATAAATATCTTCTTGAAGCATCAAGCAATGAAAGTCTTGAGAAAGAAGTTAATGTTCATATTGACTTAGAGGATATTAGACCAGCAGGAGAATCATTAAAAGGTTTTGGAGGCATGGCGAATCCTATTAAATTAAAGGATCTGTACGCTAGAGTTGCATCTCTTTTAGGAAAAGCAATTGGTAGAAAGCTAAATACAGTTGAGTGTTGCTTACTAATCGACGAGGCAGCTGTAACAATAGTTGCAGGCAATATAAGAAGAAGCGCTGGTATGAGGCAGTTTGCATCTGATGACAAACAAGCAGCATCAGCTAAAGAGAATTTATGGAGTCAAGACGAAGACGGTAATTGGAGAATCGATCCCGAAAAGGACGCTCTTAGAATGGCAAATCATACAAGGGTCTATCATAAAAAACCCTCTTATCAAACAATTCTGGATGCTGTAACCAAGCAATTCCATTCAGGTGAAGGAGCAATTCAATTTGCACCAGAAGCAATAGCAAGATCAAATGCAGATATTTTGAACGAAGAAGATCTCAAAAATGAATTCATAGAAACATATTCAGAACAAGGTAAAGAGGAAGCAAGAAACTGGATTAATCTTAATTACGGACCTTTTTCTGAAGAAGAACTAGATCATAGAATGAGTAGATATGGACTTAATCCTTGCGGAGAAATATTAGGCAACGATTTTCATTGTAACTTGGCCGAAGTTCACCTAAATCAGATTGACCCTGAAAATATTGAAGAACAAAAAAAAGCTTTTAAAGCTGCAGCACTTTCAGTGGCATGTTTGCTAAATCATGAATTTGAAGTTGAAAGATATAGAAAAAGCAGGGAGTATGATCCTATTGTGGGTGTTAGTTTTACAGGATTATTTGATTTCTGTGTACATGCCTTTGGAACCCCTTGGTTAAAATGGTGGGAGGCTGGGAGACCTGATAACGAAGAAGGAAAAGAATTTAAAAAGCAAGAAGCTAAATTCTTAGATTCATGGAGAAAAACTGTAAAAGAAACTGTTTGGGAATACTGCGACAAACATAATCTAAGAAGACCTAATAGATGCACAACAGTTCAACCGGCTGGAACCAAAAGTCTTTTAACAGGAGCTGCTCCTGGATGGCATCCACCTAAAGCACAAAGATTTTTAAGAAGAATAACTTTTAGAAAGAACGATCCAATTGCTTTAGCTTGTATGGATTATGGTTATTCTGTTGTTCCATCTCAATCAGACAAAGACGAAAAAGGCTGCTTGCTTGATAATCCATTTGATCCAAGATGTACTGAATGGTTAGTTGAAATACCAACTGAAGTAAGTTGGGCCAATATAGAAGGAGCAGATCAAATAGATATAAATAACTTCTCTGCCCTTGCGCAATTCGATTTTTACATGCAAGTTCAAAAGTTCTATACAGAACACAATACTTCTGCAACAGTAGAATTCAGAGAAAGTGAAATTGAAGACTTAGCAAAAGCAATACATAGTGCAATAGAAAATAACGAAGGTTATATTTCTGCAGCATTATTAGCTCGATTCAGTGCGAATGCCACATTCCCGAGATTACCTTTTGAACCTATAAGCAAAGAGGAATATTTATCTTTGCAGGAAAAAGTAACTGAAAGGAAAGTAAATAAGGATTTCTTTGATGCACTTAATAAGTATGATATTGGTGAACTCTCCGAAGCAGGACCAGCTGGTTGTGATTCAGATAAGTGTTTACTTCCGTTAGCTAAACCAGAAAATTAATTATTAAATTATTTGTAAATAAAAGAAATTTTTGTTTTAAAAATTCAATTTATAGCTACATCTTAAGTAGGTATATAAATTTACTATGACATTAAGCTTAAATATTGGTAATTTTTTTAATGATTCATCTACTCATGCTTTAGTTGACGAGCTCAGGAAAAGAAACACAGAAGAATCAATTTTAGAATTTGAAGAAAAATTTAACTCTACCAACGAAAAAAATCTACATATTTACATATGTAGATTTCTAAAAAATAGATCTATATCACGAGCTTTAGCTTCAAAGTGGTTAATTACAATGATTAACGACAAAGAGTCAAAAATTAATTCCCTGAAAAATTAGATACTTAAGTTAGAGCAGAAAGCCTCCAAAGAGCTATTCCAAAAATTGAAACACCCATTATTAAAGTAAAAGCCAAGGCATTAACCACTTGAACCTTCTCAGTCATAACATTCGCAAATGGAAGTAACTGAGCATACAAGGGTTTCTCTACAACAACTGCAGCTTTTTTACTAGGAGATTTCTTGTTTCTTGAGAACATAAAACAACGTTATAATCATCTGAATTTTACATTTAAAAAGTAAAATTATTAACAATAAATAGATAAATTGAACAAAATGTAACCTGCATAAAAATTTAAGTTATTTCCAAAAAATTTCATGAGAAAGAAACATCAAAATAGATAATTAATGATTTTAAAATTATTTCGAAAAAACCTAGACAAAAAAAATTCTTATGTGTTAATGTAAGAATGTAGCGAAGGCTACCAAAACGTTCAACTTGTAATAATACAAGCCGCAAATCGACCTAAGCCATGGAACGGGGACCTAGGCGAACCGGAGAGAATAGATGACACTTATCTACAGAGGACAAAAATACGTCCAAAGCAAAGCAGCTGCTAAGAAACAGCATACTGAACTAACTTATAGAGGTAAATCCTACACAAGTTAATTCTTTATTTAATAAATAAAAAGGCCACATTTTGAGGCCTTTTTTTATTGATTAATGTATTAGATAATAATCATCTTACTAATCATCAAAAATCTTACAATGAGAATTTGTAGGATGCAAAATACATTCCTCATCCCAGTACTCACTAAAAGTATCTTTTGGTAATTGATAATTAAAATCGTGCATCCTCCATACATCATTCAATGAATTGTTGAGGATAGTAAAGGGTGTTGTAAGTTTCATAACCTTCCTTTGTAACTAGCTATTCTATAAAACGAGTCTACATATGAAGTCAAGCGAAGAAATACTCAATTCTTCTTTCAAAAATGATATAAGATGAACTAATGTTGTATCTTAAGAAGTAAATTATGACAGAGGAAAAACCCTTATTTAAAGCCCCTTATGATATTAAAGATGTAAGTGCTCTTTTTGCAATAGTAGCCTTTGTTTTAATTATTGCTGCCATAGTTGGTAATAATTTATTTGGAATATTTCAGCAAAATGTTAATTTTGGCTAATTCATTTTGATAATAATTAATCCAATATCTTCTTCATTGAAAGAACAAGAACCTATTCTTTGGTTCTTTCAAGAATAAAGATATCATGGAATACCCCTATTACCCTTTTTTGTTGAAATTTAATTGTATAGATTTATTAATAGAACGAAGTCATATCAACCGATCTAGTATTTTTACTTATTGATCCCAATAAATTATTCTAATAATATAAACGGAATTTATAAAAGGTTTATTTTATGAGTATTCAAAGAAGTCAAAGTTATAAGAGACAGTCAAAAAGCAATTCAGAATGGCTCGATGAAATGATTAACATCATAGATAGAATGAAAAATAAACTTTAGGTCGTAATCATAATGGGATTCCCACATTGCCCTATTTGCGTAGCTCTAGCGTTATTCACTTTTTGTGTAGTGGTCACTCGAAGCTATATGTTCTTTTTTCTTTATAACGAATCAGTAAAAAGCAAATCTTATTTTTTACCTATTTATATACAAACCTAAATTACTTCTCAATCCATGCTAAATCATAATTGGTTGATGAATTAAGATCTACTTTTCATTTTGAGCTATTAAAAAACGCTACTAGATTACCTCAAAACGTTTACATTCGAAAATATAACTAATGAAGAACTTTTTAATAAAACTTTAATCCTTGATAGCTATCTGCCAGTAAGGATAATTTATACTTGATTTTTCTCTAATTAATTGTAATTTTCTAGAATTTATTTTTACAACTATTCCGTCAGTTGGATAGTCAGTAAATAATTTTTTATCTAACCATTGTTTCCTAAAGACTTGGACTTGGCTTGTGTAATTACAGCTTTTAATGTCTGGGGTGTTGAAGCCAAGTTTTTTAAGATATTGAATGGCTTCGTATTGATTAAGCTTTCCATTAATAATTTGGAAACCGCAAAAGCTGATACCTTCTGGAGACCCTGCTGCAGCTCGGACGAAGCCTGATGCAATTCTTTGGGAAAAGTTGGGAGATCTATTTGGAGTGAAAAGTTCGCCTCTAATTTGCATAATTCCTGAAACAGGAAGTTTGAGGGGTATGTCTTGAATTTCAGCAATTTTGTTTGTGACATCTATACCTTTTCTAGAAATGGACTTTTCTAAGTTGCCATCTCTGTATTGTAAAGCAATAGCAATGCCGTCAATCTTAGGTTCTATTAACAATCGAGTATCAGGTAGCAATCCTTCTAAAAATTCATCAATATAATTCTTTTTTAATGAAGGTAAAGGGAGATCTTTTTTCTTAGTGAAGTAATCACAATCAGGCTCAATTCTCAAAAGATTTTTTTCTAACTGATCAAATTGTTTATCTGTAATTAAGGCATTGCCTATTCTGTAATTGTGGTCGTACCATTCGAGTCTCTCCTCTAGATATGTTGTCATGATTTATTGACTCCTTTAATGTCATATATTTTTTGAAAACTAGATTCATATCTAGTTATATCAGTAGATTTCATATAAACTTATACAAGTTTTTCAAAAAAAGTTTCTAAAAATTTAACCTTCTTTTGCTATAATAAAAGAGTTTAAAATTTAATATTTTTCACCTGGAGAGGTGGTCGAGTGGTTTAAGGCTCTAGTCTTGAAAACTATTTTTTGTTGAAGCTATATCAAGCGTTCTGGTTATATATTTAAAACGTGGACTAAGAATGTGGACTAATTGTTACAGTTTATCGATCTAGTCTTGAAAACTGAAGGCCGACAAAGTATTACCAATCAATCTAAGCAATAATTCAAAAAGT
>QCVY01000020.1 GCA_003208695.1 Prochlorococcus sp. AG-686-P16
TAATGATTTTGAATTAGGTTATGCTCCTAATTCATGGAATGATTTATTCAATTACCTTTCAAAAGTTGAGAAATTTCCTTTAAAGTTAATTTTAAGTGCAGGTCTTGTTATCTCAAAGGATAATACTGACAAGGTTTACGATCGATTTAGAAATAGATTGATAGTTCCTATTTTTGATATGCAAGGGCGAGTAGTTGCTTTTGGAGGCAGATCTCTTGATGGTCAGGAACCTAAATATTTAAATTCTCCCGAAACTGAAGTTTTTGAGAAAGGTAAAATGTTGTTTGCTTTTGATAAAGCCTCCAGCAATATTAGAAAACGAGACAAGGCAGTGGTAGTGGAAGGTTATTTCGATGTTATTTCACTTCATTCAAAAGGAATTACTAATTCTGTCGCTTCTCTTGGAACTGCATTAAACAAATATCAGATTTCACAACTTTGTAGATGTACCGATAGTAAAAATATAATAATTAACTTTGATTCTGATAATGCAGGAAGATTAGCTACAAAAAGGGTTATAAACGAAGTTGAGAGTTTATCTCTTCACGATCAAATAAACTTAAAAATCCTGCAAATAAAATCATTTAAAGATCCTGACGAGTATCTTAAAGGAAATACACCAGAGGATTATTTTAATTTAATAGATAATGCTTCTTTCTGGATTGATTGGGAGATTGATCAGATTTTTGATAATAAAGATTTATCTAAATCTGATATTTTTCAGAACGTTATTTCTTCGTTAGTTAAGTTATTAAGTAAATTTCCTCAATCTGCTACAAGAACTCACTATTTGCAAAAAGTCTCTGAAAGATTAAGCATGGGTCAAGCGAGATTAGCTATTAAATTTGAAGAAGACCTAAGAAAACAAGTTAAAGGATTTCGTTGGCATGGCAGATCAAAAAAATTTGAACAACCAAGTGAAGTTAGTCAGCGTGAAAAAAATGAATCTGAGATTATTTATTACTATTTGCATTGCCCTGAACATAGACTTTTTATTCGTGAAGAATTACTTAAAAGAGAAATTAACATCTTCAATACTGAATACATTCGTCTTATTTGGGAATCTATTTCAACAATAGAAGTAAATAATTTAAGTGCAAATTATTTAGATGATTTGAAAGATCCTACTAATAAACAATTAAATAATGAATTTATTTCAATTGACTTGATTTCATTATTGCCTGATCATTTAGCTCTTAATGATTTAGAAGTCTCAAATAAAATCAATACTTTTATTAATCCAGATGAATTATTTTTAACCACTTTAAAAAACTCTAAACATAATCTTCTTGGGACTTTGTCTCTTCTTGAAAGATATAAATCATTAAAAAGATGTAGACATCTTATTGAATCCTGGGGTTCACAAAGACTAAAAACTTTGGAAAACTGTATTTCTATTTTAATCGATAATTCTTCCTTAGAACCATCAGATTCTAATAAAGAGATTGAAGATGTATTCAAAGATTTAAACTCTGATGCTATAAAATTTCAGGAATTATATTACCTTGAAAGAGAACATATCAATTTTCTTGATAAACAACGTTGTGGAAATTTTTCTTCTAACCAATAAATTTTTTTAAGAATTTATAAACAATAACTTTTTATTATCTCTTTTACTTTTCTTGGCTTGTCCTCCATAACATAAGCCTCTAACTCTTTAGAATAATTTCCAGATAATTGTACTGAAGAATTTAAAGCTTTTAATTTTCCTGAATGAATTTTATCTTCTATATTTTTTATTATCCCTGTGGGTTTATTGTTATTGCATGACTGGACTAGATGTGTCGTCTCATGCCTTAAAGCTCTCCTTATATAAAGATTTGTTTTGTGATTATCATGACGTTCTCCTTCTTTATATCCTCCTAATTTTTTAGCATTTTCAGTGCAAATAACTATTACTTTTTCTTTCCTCTTGTAAAAACCAACAAACTTTTTATCCATAGCACAAAGAGCTGTATTTTCTTCTATTGAATTATTTGATTTATTAATCAGCTCTATTATCTCCTTATCGATTTTGCTTAAAAATAATATAAATTCCATATATCATTTTTATATCATTATATTTGGGATTTTTCTAATATCTGTTGTAGATCCAGAACTTAATGAATTTCTATTCATTGCCCATTCTTGTGGTTTTTTTGCAATTGCCCATGTAATTACTGCACTATTGAATTTTTTATTCAAGGAGTCAATTGTTTTCATAAGACGGATTGATTTTTTTGATTCCTCTTGAGATTCGTAATTGATAATTGATTGCTGTAAATATTTGCAATTAGTTAAATCCTGCATTAAAACCCCAGCTTTTGATAATTTATATTCCGGAGTATAAATTTCTTTAGATAATGCAAGTACTGTTTTTAAAATAGTACTTGTATTATCTGTTGCATTTATAAGTTTTTTATAAGCACTTTTGTGATAAGGATGATTTGAATAATGACTAGTTCTTACAAATATAGTAATGGCAGATGATTTTAAGCTTTGACTTCTCATTTTCTCGGACGCTTTTATTGCATAAATTGCTAATGCTTGAGTTAAATCTTCTAATTTTGTGATTGGTTTTCCAAAGCTTCTACTTACTTGAATCTCTTTTTTTGGCTTCTTAATTATTTCTATCGGAAGACATTTATTACCTTTTAATTCCATTTGTAATCTTTTCCCTATGATCCCTAATTTCTTAGTGATTTCATCTTCATCCATATCTCTGAATTCTTTTGCATTTTTAATCCCTTTGCTTTGTAACCAATTAGATGTTTGTTTACCAATACCCCATATTTTTTCTACACTAATTTTTCTTAAGTAATCATTATCATTATAGATCCTAGCTAAATCAAATATTCCTGCGGAAGAATCTATATTCTTAGCTAGATTATTAGCAATTTTTGCTCTTACTTTGTTTTCTGCTATTCCTATTGTTAAGGTTATTCCTAGATTTTGATATATAAAGCACCTTACTTTTCTTGCCCAAGGATTTAAATTCTTATCTTTAGGTCTAAGAATTGAAATAAAGGCTTCATCAATAGAATAAATCTCTATCTCTTCAGAATAGTCCTTTAATAAATTCATTAATCTCTTGCTCATATCACCATAGAGCGAGTAATTGGAACTTAGGACTGCAACTCCTAAGTTATTCAAACTTTCTTTGACTTTAAAATAAGGAATTCCCATTTTTATTTTCAAAGCACGAGCTTCAGGACTTCTTGCGATAATACATCCGTCGTTATTAGATAAGATTACTACTGGTTTATTCCTTAAATTGGGGTTAATACTTTGTTCGCACGATGCGTAGAAATTATTGGCATCTATAAGAGCTATTGCTTCAGTACTTGAGCTTTTACTTTTCATAAGTAACTATGTATTGAATAGATTACAACTCCCCAAATTTGTATATCAATATGATTTCTAAAGCTGAAGTCTGGATATTTATGATTTTCTGCTTTTAAATATAATTCATTATTTTTTATGGATAATCTTTTTATCGTAAATTCTCCATCTATCATCGCAATAATAATATTTCCTGGTTTAGCAGTTAGACTCTTATCTACTATTATTAAATCTTTATCTTTAATTCCTGAATTGATCATTGAGTCACCTTTGACTCTAAGAAAAAAAGTACTAAAAGGATTAGATATTAAATGCTCGTTCAAGTCAATATTTTCTTCAGTATAGTCATCTGCAGGAGAGGGAAAACCTGCTGAGACCGAATCACTTAATAATGGAATCTTCACCTTTTTAAAAGTTAAATCAGAAGAATACGAAATTCTTGTAATAGTACATATATACTATATATTAAAAAATTAAAATTGTGTTTGCTTTAAGAGGTTTATGTATTAATCTTAAATCTTCTGTTTATACGCGATGATAAGGCGAATTATTAGAAATAGAAACAGCTCTATAAATTTGTTCGATAAGAATTAATCTTGCAAGTTCATGAGGAAAAGTAAGAGGAGAGAGGCTTAATAGAAGATTTGATTTATTTTTAATATCTGAAGGGATTCCATCTGCGTCTCCAATAAGAAAATTAATTTTTTTATTTTTAAAATTTAAAAGTAAGGAAGTTAGTTCAATTGAATTAAAGGATTGTCCTTCTTCAGTTAGGCAAATAATAATATTATTAACTCGAATATTATCAATATTAAAACTCTTAGTTTCATTAATAATAAGATCAGGCATTCTTTTTTTGTATTGATTAATTCCTTCTCTTATCCAATTTTTTTTTATTTTACCAATAGCATTTATTGATAATCTATTAGTTTGAAGCATAGAAAAAAAGAAAAATTTCTTTATTCATCAAGAAGATAATTAAATTCGTCATATAGTTCTTCCTCTGTAGATAGATTCTCTGATGCATTAGTTTTTCTAGCATTTATATTATGAAAAACATCCTCACTTTTTTTTAATAATTGATTTGCATCTGATGTCTCATTTATATTATCGGAGTTATCAATTATAGAATAAAAAATTTTGGAAGGGTCTTCAACTTTGGAAGCATTGTGGGATTCTTGAGGTTTTTTAATTGGGTTATTTTTGCTAACTAAATTATTATTTTTAATAAAAGTATTGAGTTTACCTAAATTTTTTTTTGATAGGCCCATACTATTTAATAAAGATATAAGATGTACATTTAATTTAAACATATTATTTCTATTTTGGATGAATTTTAAGAACCATCATCAAAAAAAAAGATTTGGACAACATTGGTTGGTTAATAATCTGATATTAGAGAAAATCAAAGAGGTAGCTGAACTGGAAGAAAAAGATTTTATTCTAGAAATTGGTCCCGGAAGAGGAGCTTTAACATCGAAATTATTAGATTCGAAAATTAGTAGATTGCATGCTATCGAGTTAGATAAAGATTTAATTGACCTTTTAAATAATAAATTTAAAAATGATAAGAATTTTTCTCTTCAACAAGGAGATATTCTTTCAACAAATCTTGACTCAATAAATAAAAAAATCACAAAAGTTATCGCAAATATCCCATACAATATTACAGGTCCAATATTGGATATTTTTGTAGGAAGATTAGGAATAATTAGCAAGAATAATTACAATAAAATAATTTTCTTAATGCAAAAGGATGTTGTAGATAGGATCTTAGCTAAGGATGGAAGTACGAATGCAGGAGCTCTGAGTGTGCGAATGCAACTCATCTCTAACATAAAAAGAATATGTGATGTTCCTCCATCTTCTTTTGACCCACCTCCAAAAGTGTTTTCTTCTCTGGTTGTTTTTGAACCATTGAGACCAGAGATGCGTTTAGATATTAAACTAGAGAAATATTTAGATAAACTTCTTAGGATTTCATTTAATTCAAGAAGAAAAATGATAAGAAATACACTTAATTCAATACTTTCATCAGATGAGATAGAGCAATTATCAGAATCATCTCAAGTATCCTTTAATTCAAGACCTCAGGATATTTCAATTAATAAATGGATTAAGCTTGCAGAGGCTTGTATTAAAATAACAAACAAGAATCAGTAAAATGTCAAAATTATCTACAACTAAGATTTGCGTTAAATCACCTGCAAAGATAAACCTTCATCTTGAAATAATTGGAAAAAGAGAGGACGGATATCATGAATTAGCGATGATAATGCAGAATATTGATCTGTCTGATTATATAGAATTTGAGAATAATCAAATTGGCGAAATTAAGTTAAAGTCTGATAGCAAAGATCTATGTTTAGATGAAGATAACTTAATAATAAAAGCGGCGAATTATATAAAGGACCTATCAAAAAATAAAGAATTAGGGGCTAATATATTTTTAAAAAAGAATATTCCTATCGGTGCTGGTTTAGCTGGTGGTTCTAGTAATGCAGCTGCAACATTAATTGGACTTAATAAATTATGGGATTTGGACCTTGATTATGAAACTATTTTTTTAATTTCGAAAAAACTAGGCTCAGATGTACCCTTTTTTATAGAAGGAGGATGCCAATTTTGTTTCGGAAGGGGAGAAATTCTTGAGAAATACAGTTCTAATTTTGACTTTGGCGTAATTCTTTTAAAAAACCCAAATATTTCAATTTCAACTGTAGATACTTATAAAAAATATAGTAAAGAATTTTGTCCAAAACATTTTACTGAAACTGACAAAACAAACAAAATCAGAAATGATTTAAGAGTAAACGGATTCCACGATTTCAAATTATCAGAACAAAGGATAAATGTAAAAAATGATTTGCAGGTAATTGTTGAGAGAGAAAATAATTCTGTAAAGAAAGCATTATATCTACTTTCAAATTTGCAAAATTGTTTATCATTCTCAATGAGTGGATCTGGTCCAACATGTTTTGCTCTTTTTAAAGATATAAATATAGCTAGTGAAGTTTTTGAACAAAATCATAAAATATTTAATAATTATGGATTTGAAGCGTGGGTCTGTAAATTAATTAATAGCGGTATTACCTTTTTGTAAAAAAAAATTTTTTTCTATTAAAAATGAATAATGAACAATCATCAATTAATAAAGTAAATATTGAAACTCAAAATACCCCTGAAAAAGGTCCTCTAAGTTTTTTAACTGGTTCATTAACAAGTTTCCTCCTTTGTATATCTTCTTATTTTATAAGTAATAAAATTGCAATTTACTTTTCACTTCATAAACCATCTAACTCATCTGAAATTGTTCAAAGTATATCTTCTAGTATTAATACATTAATTATTGGATTGTCCTTCTTATTAACTTTTTCTTTTGCGTTTATAGGATTAGGTCTTTTTATTGTATTTATTCGAAGTTTTTTGATTAAAAAAAATTGAATTCCTAATATTATTAAATAATACTATTATTTTTTAATGTCTGTACATGACTTAGGCCTTTTAATACTTTTGCTTTCTCCAGGTATGATTTTGTCAATATTACTACTCATAACTTTTGCCGAAGGAGGCTAATTCAACCTTGATGGTATAAATTTATATATATGGTTAATTAGGAAATTACTCGTGGCTAGTACTTTATTATTTAATGCTTTGAAAGAAGCAATTGATGAAGAGATGGCAAATGATGTAAACGTTTGCATTATGGGAGAAGACGTAGGTCAATATGGTGGTTCTTATAAGGTCACTAAGGATCTATATGAAAAATATGGAGAATTAAGAGTTTTAGATACTCCAATTGCCGAAAATAGTTTTACTGGTATGGCTGTTGGTGCGGCTATGACAGGATTAAGACCGATAGTTGAAGGTATGAATATGGGATTTTTATTATTAGCCTTTAATCAAATTTCCAACAACATGGGTATGCTCAGGTATACAAGTGGTGGTAACTATAAAATACCCGCAGTTGTTCGCGGTCCTGGCGGTGTAGGTAGACAACTAGGTGCTGAACATAGTCAAAGATTAGAGGCTTACTTTCACGCTGTTCCTGGGATTAAGATTGTTGCTTGCAGCACTCCTACTAATGCAAAGGGATTAATGAAAGCTGCTATAAGGGACAATAACCCAGTTCTATTTTTTGAACATGTCCTTCTATATAATTTATCTGAGGAATTGCCTGATGGAGATTTTATATGTTCTTTAGATCAAGCTGATTTAGTCAAGGAGGGAAAAGATATTACTATATTAACTTATTCAAGAATGAGACATCATTGTTTAAAGGCTATTGAGGAATTAGATAAGAAAAATATTGACGTTGAATTAATTGATCTGATTAGTTTAAAACCTTTTGATATGAAAACAATTTCAAAATCAATCAAAAAAACTAATAATGTGATTATTGTTGAGGAATGTATGAAGACTGGAGGTATTGGAGCAGAATTAATTGCTTTGATTACCGAAGAGTGTTTTGATGATCTTGATACTAGACCTATAAGATTATCTAGTCAGGATATTCCTACTCCTTATAATGGAAATTTAGAAAATTTAACAATAATTCAACCACATCAAATAGTCGAAAAAGTCGAAGAAGTAATCAATGGGAGTATTTAAGATATGAAAAGAAGGCAAGGTTGGCTTTTTTTTATTATTTTTCTACTGACTTTTTCTATTTATTTATTAATTAATTTCCCACTACAATTAGGCCTTGATTTAAAAGGAGGTTCTCAACTAACTCTTCAATTGATTAAAGAAGAGGGGAAAGTTTCAAAAGAAGAATTAGATGCTGTCAATGCAGTTTTAGATAAACGTGTGAATAATTTAGGAGTAGCAGAGTCTAACTTACAAACATTAGGACGTGACCAATTAATTTTGGAGTTACCAGGGGAACAAAACCCTTTGTCTGCCTCAAGGATATTAGGTAAAACTGCTTTATTAGAATTTAGAACTCAAAAAGAAAATACAAGTTCTCAATTAAAAAATCTACAATTGCAGAGATTTAAACTTAATGATTTAATTGAACAATTCAAAATTGGTGATAAACGAAACGAAGAGAAGTCTTTACTTCTTATGGACAATCTTACTAAAATTGAAAATGATATAAATTATTCTTCTAATAATCAACAATTATTTGAGAGATTGGTCGAAACTAAAAAATATATAAGTAATGAAATTGCTAATCTATTCAATAAAACTGACTTATCAGGTAAGGATTTAATAAATGCAGGTAGAAGGCAAGAGCAAACTAATAATAATTGGGAGGTCTCATTATCCTTTAGTAATGATGGTGGTGAAAAATTTGCTGAAATTACAAAATCTATTGCAGGCACGGATAAACTTTTGTCTATTGTTCTTGATGGAGAATCTATTAGTGAAGCTAGTGTTGGTAGCCAATTCATAAATACTGGTATTACCGGGGGATCAGCAATGATAAGTGGAAATTTTTCAGCTGAAAACGCCAGAGAATTAGAAGTTCAACTTAAGGGTGGTTCTTTACCTTTACCTATTGAAATTGTTGAAACTAATACTATTGGTCCTTTACTTGGTTCAAAAAATATTGTTAAGAGTCTTTATGCTGCTATTTGTGGATTGATATTTGTTGGAATATTTATGATCTTTAACTATAGAATTCTAGGTTTTGTTTCTGTTATTTCCTTGATTTTTTATGGTTTTTTTAACTTAGCTCTTTATTCTTTAATACCAGTGACATTAACTTTACCTGGAATTGCTGGATTGATTTTAAGTATTGGTATGGCTGTGGATGCAAATGTTTTAATTTTTGAGAGAATTAGAGAGGAACTTATAAATGGAAATACTCTTATAAGATCAATTGATAGTGGGTTTCAAAGAGCTAATTCGTCTATTATCGATGGACATATTACAACGTTTGTAAGTTGTTTTGTGTTGTTTTTATTAGGAACTAATTTTGTAAAAGGCTTTGCTGCAACTCTTGGTCTAGGAGTTGTTATAAGTTTATTTACATCTTTAAATTGTTCCAAAACTATTTTAAGATTTTTAACTACTTATCAATCTTTAAGACAAAAAAATCTTTATTTAAGTAAATCTAATCCCCTCTAATTTTCATTTATTAATTATCTAGTTTATGACATCATTTAGTTTTAATTTAATTAAAAATAAAAATAAAATATTTGGATTTTCATCTTTTCTTATATTGTTAAGTTTAATAGGAATCTTATATTCAACTTTTAACACTTCATTCAAAAAACCTATTAATCTTGGAATGGACTTTATTGGTGGTAATGAATTAAGAATTGAGAGAAGTTGTAAGGAAGAATGTGAAATTATTTCCCCTGATTTAGTTATTGATAAACTAAGAACTTTTTCAAATAATAAAAATCTTCTAAACAATATTAAATTACAAATACAAAATAATAATAGTTTAATTTCTATTAGGACACCTTATTTAACTATTGAAGAATCAAATGATTTGATTTCTAATGTTGATAAAATTTTAGGTCCTTTAAATTATGACAGTAAAAACTCTAGAATAATAGGTCCAAAACTTGGTAAAAAACTTCTTACAAATTGTGCCACCTCCTTATTAGTTTCTTTATTTGCAATATCTTTATACATCTCTATTCGATTTGATAAGAAATATGCATTGTTTGCTTTATTAGCTTTATTCCATGATTTATTTATTGTTTTTGGAATTTTTTCTTGGTTAGGTGTCCTATTGTCTATTGAGGTAAATAGTTTGTTTGCCGTTTCTTTATTAACTATTGCTGGCTATTCAGTAAATGATACAGTCGTAATTTTCGATAGGATTAGAGAAAATTTAAAGAAAGATTCAGATAACTATAATAAAATAATCCAAATTTCTGTTAATGAATCCTTTCGAAGAACATTTTTTACTAGTATTACAACATTAATACCTCTACTAACACTAATAATTTTTGGTTCGTATTCGCTATTTTGGTTTTCTGTATCTTTGACCCTAGGAATTTTAATAGGTAGTTATTCAAGTATATTACTAGCACCTTCATTTCTAATTAAAGATTAAACTAAGGGAGTAATTTAATGAAAATAAATTACTATTTAATTCTTCTATTTTCTTTAGTGTTAATTGATTTATCTACAGAATTAAGAATACTAATAGATCATTTTACATTTAATTCCTTATATTTTGCGTTCTCTAAACATCCTCTTTCCTTCTTTATACTTTTTTCTTATCCATATTTGTATAGGAAATTAACTAAATAAAAGTCTTTAATTATCATTAATTAGCTCTTTAATTAATACTTGTGTTACTACTACAATTGGCAATGATAATACTAATCCTAAAGGACCAAAGATGAAAGTAAATCCAAATTGAGATATTAATGTTAATCCTGGAAGTAAATTTGTTTTCTTCTTCAAAATAGAGGGCATTATTATATAACTCTCTATATTTTGAATTATGATATAAGCCCCAAAAACAGCTACTGGTTTCCAAAAGTTATCTAAAAGTGCGATTGAGATAGGAAATATTCCACTTAAAACTGGTCCTATGTTAGGAATTATGTTTAAGATCATTGCTATAATTGCATTTGAAACTACATATTTAACATCTAAAATTGATAAAACTATTAAAGATAATAAACCTACTGATATTGAACTTATCACTATAGAAAAAGTCCAATTTGTTAATGCGATATTACACTTATCTAATATAATCCTGAATTTATTTCGATAAACTTTAGGAACTATAAAGAGTACTCCCTCTTTATAAGCTTTCGGTTCAATGGATATCATAAAACTTACAACTAATACAAAGATTACTCTTATAAATCCAGATCCGAGGTTTCCAGCTAAATTAATTATATTTATAAAACTTTCTTGAATTGCTTTGGCAATAGTAGCGCCATCTGGAATTGGAACTACATCATTAACAAGTTCGAAAATGTTTACTATCCTCTCAGATTCTTTACCATAAAGTAGATCGTTAAATTTATTTAGGTTAGAGTTGACCAATTCATTAACTCTTGATAATCCATTTGGAATATCTATTAATATTTCGTTAAATTCTCTTATGAATGGGGGTAATACAATGATAGAAATAGCAAATATCATGAATGATATTCCTACTAGAACAATCAATAAGGAAACAAATCTTGGTAATTTTAAAATGGTTTGTATTTGATTACATAAATTACTAACTACATTCGATATTACTAATGAACAAATTATTAAAAGAATGAAATCCCTCAAGGTCCATACTATTAAAAAGCTTATTATTACAACAGAAAATTTAAAATAGAAGGAACGATTCAATTTTCATAATCTATTTACTTCTTCTCAGAGTATCCTAATCCATTTGATTTGGCATAACTATTAGCAAACCTCATAAATCTATCAAAATCAGATTTGGTTTTCCATATATAGGTTCCCTCTAAAAACATTGGTTCACCATCAACAAATTTGACTTTAACTTCTCTGGTTAAAATTTCTCCTTCGGCATCAATCATTCTCATTCCTGTAATTTCACCATCTGCAATTGAAGATAATGCTTGAGGTTTTTCGAATATAAATATTGCTTGTCCAGTAGTACCATCATTTCCTCTTGTTAATCTAATTTCTGGAACAACTGGTTCATCAGTTCCTTCATAAAATTGAATTTTTGCTAACTTATTTTCTGCCATAATAATTTAAAAGTTAATTTTATATTGTAGATAATAAAAGCATATTTCGTTAAAATTTATGATTTCATATATTCCTTTATTAATCTCAATGTTGTTTGATCGTCAAAGATATCTGTCATATCAAGTATTTTAATATTATTTACCCCTGTTTTTTCATAGTCATAGCACTTATCATAATATTCTAAAACAGACTTACAAACCGATTTCCAATCTTTATTTTTAATTGACTCGATTGCAATTGTTGTTCTTTGTGGACCTAATCTTTTCTTTATTCTTAAAACAGCTTCTATAAGATCTTTTTCTTCAAAAATACTATATGTTTTAATTAATTCCTCTAAACGATTTGATTCACTTTTTTTTATTTCAACTCTATCTGCCGTTTTCATTTGACTAAAAAACTCATGAGGTATCTTACATTTTCCAATATTTGCACTTTCAGCTTCGACGAATATTTTCCTATTTTTGATAAAACCTTTTAATTCCTCTGCGATGGTATTTTCAAATTGTTCATTTGAAGGTTGTGCTTTCATGCCTAGTCCGCCAAAAGTACTTCCTCTATGGCTAGCTAACCCCTCTAAATCAATGATCTGATAATTATTATCACGAAGTAATTTTAATATTTTAGTTTTACCAGTTCCAGTTTTTCCTCCCATAACAACTATTTTCCATTTTTTATTAAAGCTATCTAAAGTCCATTTTCTGTAGCTTTTATAGCCATTTTTTAAGGTAACACTTCTATAATTGTATTTTTCTAAAAGCCAGCATATACTTTGGGATCTCATACCACCTCTGGCACAGTAGATTTTTAATGTTGGATCACTCAATTGTGAATTATGACTTGTCAATTTATGATCATTTATAACTTCAAATAACTTATTAATAATATTTTCAATTTTTATGGATAAAAATTCCAAACCTTTTATTACTGCTTCTTGTCTTCCGTAATTTTTATATACAGTTCCTACTATTGATCTCTCTTCATTATCAAATAACGGAATATTTATAGAATTTGGCATATGTCCTTTATAATATTCTCCTGGACTCCTAACATCAATAAGTGGGCCGTTGAACTTCCTGAATTTCTCTAGTTCTTCTTTTCTGGAGTTCATGGATAGTTTTAAATATTAGATGGATTTTTTAGAAATGACAAACAAAGATCAAGAAGACCATTATAAGAGTACATTAAATTTAATAGATATTTTTGTTAGATCAAATCAACGGAAAAGAATAAATTTATTATCTGATATTGAATCAGATGTCGAAAACATATTTTTGATTGGAAAGAAAATATTTGATGATTTTGATCAGAATGGAGATGATTGGGCTGTTGGTTGGTTACTACAAGTATTAAAAAAACATAAACCAATTTTTTTTAATGATAAAAAATACAATAATTGGTTTTTTACTTCTTCAGATGAAAATATTAACTATGAAGAACTACAGTTGAGGTTATTAGAACAAAACTTTGAGGATGCTGATAGATTAACCAGTTCATATTTAAGAAAACTAGCTGGTAAGCTTGCTGAAAATCGTGGTTATGTTTTTTATAGTGAGGTCAAAAACATCTCAGGCACTGATCTTCAAACGATAGATAGATTATGGAGTGTTTATTCAAATGGTAGATTTGGTTTTTCGATACAAGCTAAGATTCTTAAGTCAGTTGGAAAAAGATATGACTTGTTATGGCCAAAGATAGGATGGAAAAAAGATGGATATTGGACTAGATATCCTGGTTCTTTTAGTTGGTCATTAGATGCTCCTGAAGGACACATGCCATTAATCAATCAACTTAGGGGAGTAAGACTTATGGATTCTATTCTCAGACATCCTGCAATTTCATTGAGGCATAATAATATTCTTTGATCTATAGCTATTTGGTAAGTTAAAATATTCTTAATATAGATATAAAATTATGTCCTTTTTTCAGGGCAAAATTCTTTTAAATTTTATTATTGATTTACTTAACAGACCAGCAATTAACTGGTCTAATTTTGAATTAAATTCCTCACTTCAATTAAATGATTTTGTTGATTTATTGTTAGAACCTTTAAATACTTCTCAATACAGCTACAACATAAAACTAGGTTTACATGAAGCACTTATAAATGCGGTTACGCATGGAAATAAACTAGATCCTAATAAATCGATTAGAGTTCGAAGAATTATGACTCCTAACTGGTGTGTATGGCAAATTCAAGATCAAGGTAATGGTTTAGAAATAAAAAAAAGATTATATAAATTACCTGAAAAACTTACTTCATTAAATGGGCGAGGTCTTTATATAATAAATGAGTGTTTTGATGATATTAGATGGAGCAATAAGGGTAATCGGCTCCAATTAG
>QCVY01000021.1 GCA_003208695.1 Prochlorococcus sp. AG-686-P16
TTGGGAATAACTTTTTGAGTTCTTCCATTGTTGCATCTACTATATCTTGATCACTTCTGTTAATCCATTCTTTTGCAGGTGCAAAAACTAATTCAAGCATTGATCTATTTGGATCCTCATATTCTTTACAAGTGATACTCATGTCTGCATAAACACTCAGAAGTGGCGATCTACTAAATAATAGGTGATCAATATCCGTTAATTTTTTATCAAACCATAAATGTATATTGATTACAGGTACTCCAACTAAACCCTTTAGTTTTGAGAAGGCATTTATACCTTTCCATTGATCCGGAATTATTAGTTTAAAGAGATCTACAGGCATTGCACTAACATATGCATCTGCTGTAATCACTTTTTTCTTTTCATCCGTATCTAAAGGGGCTATTGTGAAACTTTTTACAGTGCTATCCTCGTTGAGGTCTATTTTTCTTAAAGGACTATTCATATGAACCTCGCCTCCTCTGGAAGTTATATAATCAACCATTGGCTGGCAAAGTCTTTCTGGTGGAGCTCCATCAAGGAAAGCCATTTTTGAACCGTTTTTTTCTTGTAAAAATCTATTAAGTGCTGTTAATAAAACTGTTGATGAGATTTCATCAGGTCCAATAAAATTAAGTGCTTTACTCATGGCAATAAATACTTCATCATTTACTCTCTCAGGAATATTGTGTTCTTTTAACCATTCTGTCCATGATTTTGAATCACATTTATCAAGATATTTCTGTCCTCTCAACATTGCAGGAACTAAGCCTAAGCCAAATAGAATTTTTTCATTCCATGAAAGCATATCATTGTTACTAAGAATCGCTGTTACTCCATTCGCAGGAGCAGGTATGTCTGGAAAATCAAATCTACTGTAAGTTCCAGGTTCAGAAGGTTGATTAAAAATCATTGAATGACTTTTCCACTGAAGTCTGTCTTCTATATCTAATTCTTTGAAAAGTTGAAGCATATTTGGATAAGCACCAAAAAATATGTGTAAACCTGTCTCATACCAATCTCCATCTTCATCCTTCCAAGCGGCAATCTTACCACCAAGTACATCTCTGGCTTCTAAAACAATGGGAATGTGACCATTATCAACAAGATATTTAGCGCAAGATAAACCTGCTAAACCTGCACCTGCAATTACAACACGCATTATAAAATCAAAAAATAAGTTAACACTTACTAAGAAGCTATCCTAAAGTTAAGACATAATTATTTTTTTTGTTGGTTATTTTTCAGATTATGGAAAAAATGCTTTTAAAGTCAACCACTAGGCATGTCAGGATATTTACTGCTGATGTGGTTAATGAAGATTTAAGGTTCCATCCTAATAAATTAACTCTCGACTTGGATCCTGATAATGAATTTATTTGGAATGAAGACTCCTTAAAAAAAGTCAATCAAAAATTTACTGAACTTGTTCAAGAAAGAGCCGGAAAAAGTTTAGATGATTATGAACTTCGTAAAATAGGATCAGAAGTTGAAGGTTTAATCAAATATTTGCTTCAAAATGGATTGCTAAGTTATAACCCAGAATGTAGAGTCATGAATTATTCAATGGGTTTACCTAAGACAAAAGAGGTGTTGTGAATAAATATCCTAATAGGGGTCAAAGAAGAGACCCTGGCAGAAATTCTTATACCTCAAACTCAAGGGATGGGGATAATTATACTCAGAGGAATAGAAGAATATCTCCTTCTAACTCTGGACAAAAAAATAATTTAAGTACCGGAACAATTGCTGTACTTGCTGGCGTTTTGATATTAGGGGTAGGTATAGGAAGTGCTATTACCAGTACAACAGATGGAGGGCAGGGCAATATAGCTAGTCAACAGCAATTAGACATGGCCGTTCCAGATCCTGAATTTTGTAGGCAATGGGGAGCAAGCGCTTTTGTAATTGATGTAGAAATGTATACAACACTAAATCCTTCAACTAGTTTTGTAACACAACCGGCATTGCAACCTGGTTGCGTTATTCGAAGGGAGAATTGGACAGTGTTACAAAAACAAGGAGCTATTAGTAATGAGGATGTTAGAGAATGTAAGCAAAGAATGAATACTTTTGCTTATATAGGGTCAATAAGAGATAAGCCTATAGTTAAATGTGTTTATCAGACTGATGTAAATGAGAATAAATTTATTATCAAAGGAGATGGACAGGCTGAAGATGGAGGGGTGGGAATCAATAAGGAAGCTATTCAATTTTAGATTGATTTAAATTGCCTTAATGGACTCTCAGAGCTTGCAAATTGTGGCAATATATACTTTTTAAATGCTTCGGATGCTCTTGATGTGTATCTTGATGGATTCATAATTAATTTTAACTCCCTTTTGACCTCTAAATCAGCTAAGTAGGGTTTGCGAATTGACCCACCTGCTAATTCTCTCTCAATAGAAATTACAGGTAAAAAAGAAACACCAAGACCAGATTGAACTGCATTTTTAATTGCTTCAAGTGAGTTTAACTCCATCTCTATCTTTAGTCTTTGAATATCAAGACCTGAATCCTTTAAAAGTTTATCAACAACTTTTCTGGTTGTTGATTGAGAATCTAATGTGACGAAATTTAATTTGTATAAATCTTCTTTCAATAGTTCTTTTTTGTTGGCAAGTGGATGTTTTGTTGGTAATACAAGAGCTAATTCATCCGTTGCATATGGAATTACTTCTAACAAGTTTTCAAGATCGCTTGGCAATTGCCCCCCGATTATTGCTAAATCAATTTGACCATTCGCAACGCTCCAACCTGTTCTTCTAGTACTGTGAACCTGTAGCTGGACAGATACATCAGGGTATTTTTGACGAAAAAGCCCAATCATCCTTGGCATTAAATAGGTACCTGTAGTTTGACTAGCCCCAATTATTAGTGTTCCACCTTTTAAGCTATTTAAGTCTTCAATAGCTTTGCAAGCCTCATCACATTGATTCAGGATTCTTTCGCAATATTCAAGTAGCAGCTTACCACCTTCAGTTAAAAGTGCTTTTCTACCACCTCTATCAAAAATTGTTATTTCAAGTTGTTTTTCTAAATTTTGGATTTGTAAACTGACAGCTGGTTGAGTCACATATAGTAAATCAGCAGCCTTTTTAAAACTTCCTTGAGCTGCAATAGCTTTTAATATTCTTAATTGGTCAAGAGTAAAAGGTAATTCGGGCATGATATTTATGCCTACAATTTAATCTTAATTCTAATACCTAAGGGTATTATTGTTAATAATAAATAACTTGTATTTTGAAATTATATGGAGACTCACAAAACTTCTTTGTTAATTTTGGTATTAATATTAATTTTTGCAGTTATTCATAGCGGAGGTGCATGCAGTTAATATTACAGATGGAAGTAGAGCAATAATGAGAATGTGTAGTTTAGCAATGTCTAAACTATTACTGGACAATGGGATTGAACCGATAATGCAAATCTCATGCAGAGATCGTAATAAAATAGCTTTACAATCAGATATTCTTGGAGCAAATGCCTTAGGTATTAAAAATATTTTATGCATTACAGGAGATTCTGTAAAAGCTGGTGATCAGCAAGAAACAAAAGCCGTTCATGAATTTGAAGCAGTGCGATTATTAAAACAAATCGAATCATTCAATCAAGGAATTGATCCTACTTTTGATCAACTTCCAGACAAAAAAACTGAAATTTTTTCAGGTGCTGCAGTTGATCCAAGTTGTCAAAATCAAAGAAGTTTAAAAAGTAGAACAATTAAAAAAAAGGTTGCTGGAGCTAATTTCTTACAAACTCAAATAGTTATGGATAGAAAATGTTTAGCAGACTTTTGCAATGAAATCAGCAATCCACTTGAGATACCAGTTATTGCAGGAGTATTTCTTTTAAAATCATATAAAAATGCTCTTTTCATAAATAAATTTGTACCTGGAGCGAATATTCCTGAAAATATTTTAAATCGTCTCAAAGAAGCAAAAAATCCACTTCAAGAAGGAATATTAATTGCTTCAGAGCAAGCCAAAGATTTTATTAATATTGCAGATGGAATTCATCTTATGGCAGTCAAATCAGAACATCTTATCCCAGAGATACTTGAAAAAGCTGGACTCAATCTGGAATATTAATCAAATCAGTTCCTAGTAATTCTGCCATAGCTTTCTGTTGAGGAGATGGTTCAGTTAAATCTAATCTTCTTGAGTCAGTTATTAACCAGTCCAAAGAAGCATCTTTTAAATCAAAATGATCTCCATTTTTTCCAACACAATATCTACCAAAGACTAATTTATCGACAAGTTGAACTCCTTTCCCAATTTTTGAATAGTCAAAAATTATAGAGTTATCTATAGTTGCACCCTCACAAATGCAACAACTTGGTCCAATCATAGAGGGGCCAATAATAGTTGCCCCATCTTCTATTCTTGACATCCCTCCAATATAAACGGGTCCTTTTATATTAACTTTATCCCAATTTACAGCAACATTAAGACCCGTAAAGACTCCAGGCTTAATTTCTTTGCCAGGAATTTCCACTTGCCTTACTTTACCTAATAAAACATTTCTAATCGCACTCCAGTAATCAGGAACTTTTCCAATATCTACCCACTCAAAATCCATCGGCAAAGCAAAAAATGGCAAATCCATTTCAACAAGTTTAGGAAATAGATCACCTCCAATATCAAATTTTTCTCCTGATGGGATATAGTTAAAAATCTCAGGCTCAAAAAGATAAATACCAGTATTTATTGAATCACTCAAAGCATCTTTTATCTCTGGTTTTTCTTGAAAAGCTTTGATTCGCCCATTTTCATCTGAAACTACAACTCCATAACTAGATACCTGTTCTCTAGTTACCTTTTTTGTTATTAGGCTTGCTATTGCCCCTTTTTTCTTATGATTTTTAACGGCTTCAGTTAAATCCAAATCTACTAAGGCGTCACCGCACAACACAACAAAAGTTTCATCAAAAAAGTTCTGAAAATCTTGAATTTTTTTTAATCCTCCGGCCGAACCTAAAGCATCACCAATCATTTCTCCATCTTCAATTCTTCCTTCAAAGCTGTAGGCTATTTCAACACCAAATCTTTGTCCGTCCCTAAAATAGTTTTCAATTTCTTCAGCAAGATGAGAAACATTGACCATTATTTCTTTAAAACCATGCTCCTTTAAAAGTTCCAAGAGGAATTCCATCACAGGTTTTTGTAAAATAGGAATCATTGGTTTAGGAATAATATGCGTTATTGGCTGAACGCGAGTTCCTTTGCCTGCTGCAAGTATCATTGCCTTCATCAGCTCTATATACCTCTTTTTAAAGATTATACTTTATTACTTCTTAACTACTAAGAAGCAGTCGAAGATGTTTCTGAAACTTCAAGATGTTCAATAGGTAATTGAGCTAATCCTCCCTCTGGAATAATCCTTTTAATTTGTATTGGGCCATAGAGAGAATATTGTTGTTTTAATTCAATTTTATTTTCTGATGATAAAAATAATAAAGCCCAAAAAACACCCAGTCTGTCTTTATCTAAATCACTTTTTACTACTTTCTGCCATTTATTAACTAAATATTCAAAATCAACCCATTGTAATGCCTTTTCCCATCCATCAAGAAAATTGCCAAGTGCTTTAGTTGTTTCAGGAAGCTTTTCACGATGTGCTAAAGATTGAACTTTAGAAATCAAAACCTTATCAGAATATTTTTTATTTCTTTTCCTTTTCATAAGCAAAAGATCTTGCGTTTCAATTATTTCTGCAATAGATTCTAATTGACTAACAAGTTCTCCTAATGTTGCTGTACGTTTAATAACGGGTTGAGCTATAGATCTTCTTCTTAGATATTTTTCAGGATATTTTGGGATGTCAAATTCTTGATTAATCCATTCTTGATTATCCATCCCAATGTCTTCTTCGAAACCTAATATTTCTTCTTGAAATACATCAGATTCTAAAACTTGAGCTTTTAAATTAACTAATACAGAGGCGGCAAAAAATGCTTCACTTGTCTCAGATAAGTCTTTTTGATATGAAGTTTGATCATTAGATGAATATTGCAAATTATGATTAAACTGCTCTAAGAAACTATCGATAACACTTATAACATCAATATCCCATGGATCAAGATCACCCCTTCCGGCTGCATCTTGAAGGAATTTTATAAGTAATCTAGGTCCTAGCTGTGACCCATCAATAGATTTAGAATTGGTTACTTTAATCAGATATAATCTTTTTCAAGATATCTTTATATCTATTGTTATGCCAAAAAATAATAAACATATTAAGAAAATTATATAGTTGGTGCTTGTAATATTTGATTTGATTTATTTCCCGCAAAAATATTTGTCTTTGGAAGACTTTTTACAGCATTTAAATCTCTAGCAACTAAGTTATTTATTGTAGCCAAATAACTTTCTGTAACTAACCTTGGATATAAACCTATCCCGATTATTGGTAAGAGTAAACAGGCTACAATGTATACCTCTCTTGGCTCTGCATCAATTAAATTCTTATCTTCAGTTAACTTTGGATTTTCTTTACCAAAGAAAATCTCACGTAACATTGACAGTAAATAAATTGGGGTAAGTATCACGCCTATTGCCGCTAAAGATGCCATTATTACCCTAAAAGGCAAAGTATAAACTTCATCAGTAACAAATCCAGTAAATACCATTAATTCAGAAACAAATCCACTCATTCCTGGTAAAGCAAGAGAAGCAAGAGAGCAGGCAGTCCATAATGCAAACATAATACGCATTTTTTGTCCTACTCCACCCATTTCATCAAGTTTGAGAGTCTTTGTTCTGTCATAAGTTGCTCCAACAAGAAAAAATAAACTTGCTCCAATTAATCCATGACTAACCATTTGCAACATTGCTCCACTTGTCCCAAGACTACTAAAACTTCCTATACCAATTAGGACAAAACCCATATGACTAATTGAACTATATGCAATTTTCCTTTTAAGATTTCTTTGTGCAAATGATGTTAATGCAGCGTAAATTATATTGACTACGCCAAGAACTATTAATAGCGGAGCGAATTGAGCATGTGCAACAGGTAATAATTGTGCATTAAATCTTAAAAGAGCATATCCACCCATCTTTAATAAAATACCAGCCAACAACATATGAACAGGTGCTGTCGCCTCCCCATGAGCATCAGGTAGCCAAGTATGCAAAGGGACAATTGGTAGTTTCACACCAAAAGCAATTAATAAACCTATGTAACAAAGGATTTGAAAGTTTTGGCCAAAATCTTGATTAGCTAAATGAGAAAACTCAAAATTTGGAACTTCAGTTCCATAAAAACCCATTGCTAATGCAGCTAAAAGAATAAAGATAGAACTCCCAGCTGTATAGATAATGAACTTTGTAGCTGCATATTGTCTATTTTTCCCTCCCCAGATAGCTAAAAGTAAATATACTGGCAAAAGTTCCAGTTCCCAACTTAAAAAGAATAGGAGCATATCTTGAACAGCAAAAACAGCTATTTGTCCTCCATCCATGATAAGGATTAAAAAGAAAAATAATTTTGGTTTAAACTTTACGGGCCATGCAGCTAAGACAGCTAGAGCTGTTATAAAACTAGTTAAAAGTATAAGAGGCATTGACATTCCATCAGCGCCAACTGACCAAGTAAGTCCTAGATTAGGAAGCCAATTTATACTTTCTTTAAGTTGAACATCTTCATTATTAATATCAAAACCGTTTATGTACGATCCTACAGTTACTAGAAAGGTAATTAAAGCAACACTTAAAGCGAACCATCTTACTTGTTTGCCCTCTCCTTTATCAGGGAAAAAAGGTATCAAAAATGCGCATCCAATCGGGAAAAGAATTGACACTGAGAGCCAAGGAAAATTAGATATACCTCCACCCAATGTTCCTGTTGTAATTAGTGCAAAATGTGTAAAAAAATAGCTGCTCAAATGAATACTTAATTGATCTTAAGCAAAGTCTAGAAATTATCTAGATTTTTTCATCCCATGGACAGTGAAGACACACATTTGTTATTAAGTTACTTGGGGTGATTGAAAACCAAATATTGCTACCAACAGAATCACTCCTCCAAAAACTATCAGCGCATAGAATTGAGCTCTACCTGTTTCAAAATACTTCAAGCCCTCCCCACTTCCCAATGTTACAAGTCCAGTAAGATTTACTACTCCATCAACAACTTTGGAATCAACTTCTAAAACTTCTTTTGCAAGTTTTCTACTGCCTTTCACAAAAAGTTTTTCATTAATATCATCTAAATACCACTTATTCGATAGAAACTTATTAATAGATGGAAATCTTTGTGCAAATAATATTGATAAGTTAATTTTCTTAGCAAAATAGGCTTGATAAGCAATAGTTATACCTATCAAAGCAATAAAAACAGATGCAATCGCTAGAGGTAAAAATTCTTTTAATTCAAATGACTCTATAGCAATCAATGCTTCTTCGGGATCTAATAAGTTTGCAAATTTACTATCCCAAGGAAATCCCATAAACCCAATTATTACTGAAGGTACTGCTAGAAAAACTAGTGGGAATGTCATAGACCAAGGAGACTCATGGAGTGAACCATGTTCCTCTTCATGTTCTTCTTCTTCTATATTAATTTTAGAGGCTAATAATAGTTCTTTTTGTAATTCCTTATTCCCCCCTCTAAAGTCTCCTTCAAAAGTTAAAAAATAAAGTCTAAACATATAAAAGGCGGTCATTCCAGCTGTTAAAAATCCCACAAACCAAAAAGCTGGAAATGATATGAAGGCGTTTCCCAATATTTCATCTTTACTCCAAAACCCAGCTAATGGGGGAATTCCACTTATTGCTACGCAACCTATTAAGAAAGTTGCAGAAGTAAAAGGCATTTTCTTTCTTAAACCTCCCATCAACCTCATATCTTGTGCAAGTACAGGTTGATGACCAACGACTTCTTCCATAGCATGAATTACTGAGCCAGACCCTAAAAACAACATTGCTTTAAAACAAGCATGTGTTATCAAGTGAAAAATTCCTGCTACTGGAGCACCACAACCCATCGCAAGCATCATATACCCTAGCTGAGAAACAGTACTATATGCCAAACCTTTTTTGAGATCCATCTGAGTTAAGGCAATAGAAGCACCTAAGAAACATGTAATAGTGCCAACTAACGCAATAATAAATTGAATTGAAGGGAATAATGAATAAAGAGGTTGGAGCCTTGCTACTAAGAATATTCCAGCAGCAACCATAGTCGCTGCATGAATAAGAGCTGAAATAGGGGTTGGTCCTTCCATAGCGTCTGGAAGCCATACATGAAGAGGAAATTGAGCAGATTTAGCCATAGGTCCTAAGAAAACTAAAAAACAAAGTAATAATGCAGCCCAGACTGGCAACGAATTCTCTGAAACTGACTGTGATACTCCTAGGGCAATTTCATTAAAGTCAAAGCTTTTTGTAGCCCAAAATAGACCCAAAATTCCCAATAATAATCCAAAGTCTCCAACTCTATTTACGACAAACGCTTTTTGAGCAGCATTTGCCGCACCATCTCTGTCGTACCAGAAACCAACTAATAAGTAAGAACACATCCCTACTAGTTCCCAAAAAACATATATTTCTAACAAATTTGGGCTAATAATTAAACCCATCATCGAACTACTGAAGAGTGCTAAATATGTAAAAAATCTTACGTAACCTTTATCATGAGCCATATAACCATGAGAGTAAATCATGACTAATAAAGTAATAGTGGTTACCAATGTAAGCATTACGCTACCCAATGGGTCAAGAACAAATCCCATTGGTATTGAGAAATCCCCCGCACTTGCCCAAACAAATAATTTTTCTACTGATTGGTAGCCATTTATTTGCTCTATTAATGTTTTATAACTGATTACGGCAGAAACACCAACTAATGACAAAAGACTAATAGAAACAATTTCTCTAGAATTATTGATTTTTTTATTCGCACATATTAAGCCTAAGCCAGAAAACACCGCTCCAATAAGTGGAAAGACAGGAATCAACCAGGCAATTTCTGAAGCTTGAGGCATTTTTAATAATGTTTATATACCAATACTAAACTGCTAATTGAAAATTTTAGACATAAAAGATGAATTAAATGTTGTAACAGCAATATTTATATATTTATGAGACCACCAGATTATTGCAATGGCTATTAATATTCCAAGTTGTGATAATTTAAAAAATTCTTTTACTTTAATTTGCTGTCTCCCATCAAATATTGCGACAAATGGGATTATTGAGGTACTTTCTTTGTACTTATAAAATTCTTCACCAAATTTAATTTCTAATCTTTTATCACCATGCCATATTGCAAAAAGGTGATGAAAAATTAGTCCTAGCGAAGTTATAAATGTAAAAGATGTCCCAATCCATAATGTATGAGCTAAACACCAAATAATTTGGCCAAATGCTTGTGGATGTCTTGTTATTCTCATTATTCCTGTACCATAAATTCTAACTTGTGGTTTAAAAACTGAAGGAATTTCTAGTAAGTTATATGTTGCAGGATAAAGAAATAAGAAACTAATAGCAGTTAAAATCCAAACTAACAAAAATACATAGTTATTACCCTGGAAATTCCATAATCTAATTCCATCATATCTATGAGCTAAAAAATAACTAATTAAAATTACTGCAGATGGCAAACTTAAAGAAACAAAGAACAATCTCCATAGTCTTGGTCCCATAAAAGCCTCTGCTCTACTTCTCAAAGCAGCACCTCCGCTATGAATAACTGCAAAAATTAATATTAATACCAAAATTAACAAAGAAGTTTTGTGAGTCTCCATATAATTTCAAAATACAAGTTATTTATTATTAACAATAATACCCTTAGGTATTAGAATTAAGATTAAATTGTAGGCATAAATATCATGCCCGAATTACCTTTTACTCTTGACCAATTAAGAATATTAAAAGCTATTGCAGCTCAAGGAAGTTTTAAAAAGGCTGCTGATTTACTATATGTGACTCAACCAGCTGTCAGTTTACAAATCCAAAATTTAGAAAAACAACTTGAAATAACAATTTTTGATAGAGGTGGTAGAAAAGCACTTTTAACTGAAGGTGGTAAGCTGCTACTTGAATATTGCGAAAGAATCCTGAATCAATGTGATGAGGCTTGCAAAGCTATTGAAGACTTAAATAGCTTAAAAGGTGGAACACTAATAATTGGGGCTAGTCAAACTACAGGTACCTATTTAATGCCAAGGATGATTGGGCTTTTTCGTCAAAAATACCCTGATGTATCTGTCCAGCTACAGGTTCACAGTACTAGAAGAACAGGTTGGAGCGTTGCGAATGGTCAAATTGATTTAGCAATAATCGGGGGGCAATTGCCAAGCGATCTTGAAAACTTGTTAGAAGTAATTCCATATGCAACGGATGAATTAGCTCTTGTATTACCAACAAAACATCCACTTGCCAACAAAAAAGAACTATTGAAAGAAGATTTATACAAATTAAATTTCGTCACATTAGATTCTCAATCAACAACCAGAAAAGTTGTTGATAAACTTTTAAAGGATTCAGGTCTTGATATTCAAAGACTAAAGATAGAGATGGAGTTAAACTCACTTGAAGCAATTAAAAATGCAGTTCAATCTGGTCTTGGTGTTTCTTTTTTACCTGTAATTTCTATTGAGAGAGAATTAGCAGGTGGGTCAATTCGCAAACCCTACTTAGCTGATTTAGAGGTCAAAAGGGAGTTAAAATTAATTATGAATCCATCAAGATACACATCAAGAGCATCCGAAGCATTTAAAAAGTATATATTGCCACAATTTGCAAGCTCTGAGAGTCCATTAAGGCAATTTAAATCAATCTAAAATTGAATAGCTTCCTTATTGATTCCCACCCCTCCATCTTCAGCCTGTCCATCTCCTTTGATAATAAATTTATTCTCATTTACATCAGTCTGATAAACACATTTAACTATAGGCTTATCTCTTATTGACCCTATATAAGCAAAAGTATTCATTCTTTGCTTACATTCTCTAACATCCTCATTACTAATAGCTCCTTGTTTTTGTAACACTGTCCAATTCTCCCTTCGAATAACGCAACCAGGTTGCAATGCCGGTTGTGTTACAAAACTAGTTGAAGGATTTAGTGTTGTATACATTTCTACATCAATTACAAAAGCGCTTGCTCCCCATTGCCTACAAAATTCAGGATCTGGAACGGCCATGTCTAATTGCTGTTGACTAGCTATATTGCCCTGCCCTCCATCTGTTGTACTGGTAATAGCACTTCCTATACCTACCCCTAATATCAAAACGCCAGCAAGTACAGCAATTGTTCCGGTACTTAAATTATTTTTTTGTCCAGAGTTAGAAGGAGATATTCTTCTATTCCTCTGAGTATAATTATCCCCATCCCTTGAGTTTGAGGTATAAGAATTTCTGCCAGGGTCTCTTCTTTGACCCCTATTAGGATATTTATTCACAACACCTCTTTTGTCTTAGGTAAACCCATTGAATAATTCATGACTCTACATTCTGGGTTATAACTTAGCAATCCATTTTGAAGCAAATATTTGATTAAACCTTCAACTTCTGATCCTATTTTACGAAGTTCATAATCATCTAAACTTTTTCCGGCTCTTTCTTGAACAAGTTCAGTAAATTTTTGATTGACTTTTTTTAAGGAGTCTTCATTCCAAATAAATTCATTATCAGGATCCAAGTCGAGAGTTAATTTATTAGGATGGAACCTTAAATCTTCATTAACCACATCAGCAGTAAATATCCTGACATGCCTAGTGGTTGACTTTAAAAGCATTTTTTCCATAATCTGAAAAATAACCAACAAAAAAAATAATTATGTCTTAACTTTAGGATAGCTTCTTAGTAAGTGTTAACTTATTTTTTGATTTTATAATGCGTGTTGTAATTGCAGGTGCAGGTTTAGCAGGTTTATCTTGCGCTAAATATCTTGTTGATAATGGTCACATTCCCATTGTTTTAGAAGCCAGAGATGTACTTGGTGGTAAGATTGCCGCTTGGAAGGATGAAGATGGAGATTGGTATGAGACAGGTTTACACATATTTTTTGGTGCTTATCCAAATATGCTTCAACTTTTCAAAGAATTAGATATAGAAGACAGACTTCAGTGGAAAAGTCATTCAATGATTTTTAATCAACCTTCTGAACCTGGAACTTACAGTAGATTTGATTTTCCAGACATACCTGCTCCTGCGAATGGAGTAACAGCGATTCTTAGTAACAATGATATGCTTTCATGGAATGAAAAAATTCTATTTGGCTTAGGCTTAGTTCCTGCAATGTTGAGAGGACAGAAATATCTTGATAAATGTGATTCAAAATCATGGACAGAATGGTTAAAAGAACACAATATTCCTGAGAGAGTAAATGATGAAGTATTTATTGCCATGAGTAAAGCACTTAATTTTATTGGACCTGATGAAATCTCATCAACAGTTTTATTAACAGCACTTAATAGATTTTTACAAGAAAAAAACGGTTCAAAAATGGCTTTCCTTGATGGAGCTCCACCAGAAAGACTTTGCCAGCCAATGGTTGATTATATAACTTCCAGAGGAGGCGAGGTTCATATGAATAGTCCTTTAAGAAAAATAGACCTCAACGAGGATAGCACTGTAAAAAGTTTCACAATAGCCCCTTTAGATACGGATGAAAAGAAAAAAGTGATTACAGCAGATGCATATGTTAGTGCAATGCCTGTAGATCTCTTTAAACTAATAATTCCGGATCAATGGAAAGGTATAAATGCCTTCTCAAAACTAAAGGGTTTAGTTGGAGTACCTGTAATCAATATACATTTATGGTTTGATAAAAAATTAACGGATATTGATCACCTATTATTTAGTAGATCGCCACTTCTGAGTGTTTATGCAGACATGAGTATCACTTGTAAAGAATATGAGGATCCAAATAGATCAATGCTTGAATTAGTTTTTGCACCTGCAAAAGAATGGATTAACAGAAGTGATCAAGATATAGTAGATGCAACAATGGAAGAACTCAAAAAGTTATTCCCAA
>QCVY01000022.1 GCA_003208695.1 Prochlorococcus sp. AG-686-P16
TAAATGGGATGTGATTGTCATTGGTGCAGGAGCAGCTGGTTTGATGACTTGCTTGGAATTGCCAGAAAATTTAAATGTCCTTCTTTTAAATAGGAATACAAGTAAAAGATCATCTAGCAGATGGGCCCAAGGAGGAATTGCATCAGTAGTTAGACCTGAAGATTCTTTTGCTCTTCATGTTGAAGACACCTTAAAAGCTGGAGATGATTTGTGTGACTTATCTGCTGTTGAAATGCTTGTGAAAGAGGCTCCTGGCTGCGTTGATAGGTTACAAAATTTAGGTATGATTTTTGATCAGAGCTCAGATCAACTATCAACAACTTTAGAAGCGGCCCATTCTTGTAGAAGAGTTTTGCATGTTAAAGATAGAACAGGTAGAGCACTTGTAGAAGTTTTAGAGGATCATATCGAAAACAAGGAGAATATTTTGCATTGTAGAGGTGTGCGAGTAACAGAATTGCTTATTGAAAAGGAAGTATGTAGGGGAGTTCAGGTATTAGATGGATCTAATTTATATTGGATTACTTCTAAAGCTGTTGTTTTAGCCACAGGAGGAGGGGGACACTTATTTACTAACACTACAAATCCTGCGCAATCTGCTGGGGAAGGAATTGCTCTTTCATGGAAAGCTGGAGCTGCAATTGAGGATTTAGAATTTATACAATTTCATCCTACAGCATTAAAGTTTTATGGTTCTCCCTGCTTTCTAATCTCCGAAGCCCTTCGAGGTGAGGGAGCAGTTCTCGTTGATAAGAATGGTGAGAGCCCAGTAATGCATTTGGAAAATGGTGATCTAGCTACAAGAGATCAAGTTAGTAGAGCAATTATGAATAATATGAAAGAAAACGATGTTGATCATGTTGGTCTAGATTTAAGATTTATCGATCCAGAAAAAATTGTAGAAAGATTCCCTACGATCATAAGTAGATGTCAAGATTATGGAGTTAATCCTTTAAATGAGGTAATTCCTGTTGCGCCAGCAGCTCACTATTGGATGGGAGGTGTTCATACCGATTTAAATGCATCTTCTACAATGAAAGGATTATATGCCGTGGGAGAAGTAGCCTCTACAGGAGTGCATGGTGCAAATAGACTAGCTAGTAATTCGCTTATGGAATGCCTTGTATTTGCAAGAAAAATGTCTTCTATCGAGTTGAATGCTCCTTATAACTTAAGAAGGTTAGATAGATATACTACAGAAATTTTTATGGATAATCCAAAGGAAGATTTTATCTTGGGTGTTTCAGATAAGATTGATTCTTTGAGAAAATTATGCTGGTCTAATTTAGGTGTCTCTCGTAATAAGAAAAATATGACTGAGCTTTTAAAAACTCTTAAAGATGAGATAGATCAACTACAAAAAATTCCTTTACTTGAATGTCTTAATAAAATAGAAATTGATCAAAAATTGAAACTAAGTGAGCCAAATAGGAGAGGACTTAATTTATTGCTTGATTTGCATAATAGGCAAATTACAACAATTCTATTGTTAAAAGCTTGTCTTTTTCGAGAGGAAAGTAGAGGAGGCCATTTTAGGGGTGATTTTCCAATTAAAGAAACAACTTGGAAATGCCATACTAGGCAGCAACTAAATCACGAAATAATTAAAAGGTTTATTAAAAATTAGAATCACCCTCATATTCAGTCATTATTGCTAAATCATTTAAATCTTTGACGCCACTATATATTTCACCATTAATTTCCCATGATGGAAACCCTTTAATCTCTTTTTGAAGGCAAAGTTCTGTCTGACTATCTTTTCCATCTTTTGCACACTCAATGATAGTAAGTTTCTTTACAGCTTCCTTACCAAATAATTGTTTTTGGTCATAACAATGTGAACACCAATATGCACTATACATAAATATCTTATTATCAGATAAAAATTTTGCGAAATCTATTTTTTGAGAAGAACTTTTAGTCGTAACTTTTGGAGCAATCTTTTCTATTGGAACTGGATTTGAAATTTGCTCTGCGTTAGCTGGATCGACTTTATTATCCCAGATTAAACCACTTATTAGAACTAAAAAAGCTACTATAAATCCTCTAAAAATCATTGGTTCTCGATTCTCAAATTTTGCTCCGATAATAGACAGTATAAATATGGATAGGCAGGAAATTGCTGAAATAATACAAAAAGGACAAATTGCTTTAATCTTAAAAATCATAATATAGAGCAACAATAAGCTAAAAACAGTAGCACCGCATGATATTAAAAAAACAAACCACCACACTATTTTGTTAGATTTTTCCTTAGACGAAGTTAGATTTAATGTAAGTAATATTGATAAAATTAATAGTGGTAAGTAAGTAATAAAACCTGCAAATGAGAGGGGAATTGTTATTTGATTATTTTGAAATATCGTTCCCCAAGCACTACTTAAAACTTTGTCACAGCCGGTATTTAATCCTCCAATAGAACAGGAAAGAGAATTAAATAATCCTAAATTTTTTAAGGTAATAGAGCCTGTATCAACTAATCCAATGGTGCTCAGAATAGCAATTATAATTTTTGTCCATTTTAAATCTTTTCTATTTCTAGTTTTTAAAGTCTTAAGAGCCATAGATCTTTAATGTTTGTAATTTGCAGAATCTGTTCTAATATTATCTTTGAATGAGACTTATAAACAATTTTCTTTGTTAATTATTTCTTATCTAATATCTAAATTACGTGAAGCAAAATAATCATAATATAAAGGATAAAAAAATTTCAAAGGTTGCTTTTAGTCACGTTGGTTGTGAGAAAAATCTTGTTGATACTGAACATATGCAAGGGTTATTAGATAAGGAGGGATATGAAGTAGGCAATGATATAAAAGATGCGAATGTGGTTGTAGTCAATACTTGTAGTTTTATAGAAACAGCTAGAGAAGAATCTATTAGGAAGATAATTGAATTTACTGATCAAGGAAAAGAGGTAATAGTTGCTGGTTGTATGGCCCAGCATTTCAAAGAAGAACTTTTAAAAGAAATGCCTGAAATAAAAGGCTTGGTAGGAACGGGTGATTATCAGAAAATAGCTAAGGTTATCAATCGAGTAGAGAAAGGGGAAATTGTTAATGAAGTTTCAAAAATACCTGAATTTATTGCAGATGAAAAAATTCCACGCTTTGTAGATAAAAATAAATTTGTTGCTTATCTTCGTATTGCTGAAGGGTGTGATTATAAGTGTGCATTTTGTATTATCCCTAAGTTAAGAGGTCCTCAACGCAGCAGGAATATTGAATCTATAGTTTCAGAAGCAAAAAATCTTGCAGCTCAGGGGATTCAAGAAATAATATTAATTAGTCAAATTACAACAAATTATGGTCAAGATATTTATGGTAAACCTTCTTTAGCAAGACTCTTGAAAGAATTATCTAAAGTTTCAGTTCCTTGGATACGAATTCATTATGCATATCCAACTGGTTTGACTGATGAAGTTATTAAAGCTTTTAAAGATTCAAATAATATAGTTCCCTATTTTGATCTACCTTTGCAACATAGTCATCCAGACGTTCTAAAGAGTATGAATAGACCTTGGCAAGCTTCTTTGAATGAATCAATTTTGAGTCAAATAAGGGAGCAAATACCATCTGCTGTATTAAGAACAAGCTTAATTGTTGGGTTTCCAGGAGAAAATCAAAAACATTTCCAACATCTTTTAGATTTTTTGCATAGGCATGAGTTTGATCATGTTGGTGTTTTTATTTTTTCTCCCGAGGAAGGAACAAGTGCTTTCGATTTGCCGAATAGGGTGTCTTCACAAGTAGCTGATGCAAGAAAAGATAATATAATATCCATTCAACAAATTATTTCTAAGAAAAAAAATCAGTTGTATGTGGGTACAAAAGTTAAGGTATTAGTAGAAAAAATATCTGAAAATAAAGAACTGATAGGACGTTCTTATAATTTCGCTCCTGAAATAGATGGCAATGTCATTTTATCTATTAAAAGTAATGAAGATGAAAAAAATTATATCGGTAAATTTGTTGAAGCAATTATTTGTTTTGCCGATGAATATGATTTATATGGAGAGGTTATAAAAACCTTATGAATTTTTTTTAAATTAATTTAACAGCTCTTAAAAGTTTATCTAATAAGAAAGCGGCTCCAAAACCAAAACCTAGAAATGCAAAATAGAAAATGATGTTCATTTATCTTTTATATTTCTACTTAATTTAGCATCTCAATAAGAATTAGAATTCTTTCGTTTAATTTCTTAATCTTGAATGTAGGGTAATTTTTTGTATAAGCATTCTTCAGCTTTTTGTAACTCTCGTCCTAAATATAAGGCATGATCAAATCTAGATATTAGATCATTACGCTTTTCTGTTATTGCTATTCCAATCTCTTTAGCGCTAATTCCTGTGAAGGTCTCATTACAAGTTTTTATTTCTTTTGAGTCACATTTAATAGGCTCATTAGTTTTTGGATCCAGTGCATATCCTTCTTTATTGATAGTATTTAAATAATGTTCTAAGATGATTTTTTTTGTCTCCAAATCTATCTTTATAATAAAATATCCGTTTGGGTCTAGATCAATATATCTATTAGATAAATCATTATCTATATCTATTTTTTTTTCAAATATTTTAATAAAATCCATCTGCAAATTTTTAAAAAAATTATATTATTAATATAAACAATTATCAGATCAATTAATTTCTATTTTATTTAAAAGGAATAGAATTATTTTCTAACTCAATTTCTTTCAAAGTTTGAAAATTCACTTCATTTAACCAAGGGGTAATTATATTTTTCATGTTTTTGTTAAACCATTTGTGAAAACTTTTAGCACCTTTTGCATAAAACCCTCTTCTTCTTTTATGTTTACCTCCTGCTCCAGGATCAAAACTTTCAATGTTATTTTTTATTGCCCACTCAATAGGCTGGTAATAGCATAATTCAAAATGTAAGTTAAGTACTTCTTCTTGACTACCCCAATATCTACCCCATATATATTTTTCATTTTTTATACACATTGACATTGCAATCGTTCTTTCAGAATCATTTCTTGAGGCACTAAAAAACAATAGATTTCTTTTATTTTCAAGAATGTTTTCAAAAAATTCAGAGGTAAGATATTTGCTACCCCATACTCCCCATCTCAAACAATGCTGCTCGTAGAAATTATGCATTTTTTGAAGCATTTCTAGATTTATATTCTCTTCTGTATAAATTTTGATCTCGAGATTTTGTTTTGAAATTGATTTTCTTTCTTTTTTAATGTTTTTTCTTTGATTAGAGTTGAATCTGGATAAAAAATCATCAAATGTCTTTTCCCCATTATTCTTCCATTCACTACTTGTATTTATCCATTCCTGATATCCTAAGGATTGTAGATGTTTTCCCCAATCTTCGTTTACATATAAGAAATTGCAACTCAAGATATTATTTTTCAAAGCAAAGTCATCAATATGTTTGATTAATGAATTTGTAATTTCTATTTTATTTTTATTTTCTTTATATAAAAATTCGTATCCATTAATAGGGCTGTAAGGGCTCATCCCAATGAGCTTAGGATAATAATTTAAATTTAAATCTTGAGCTAATTTTGCAAAGGATTGATCAAAAATAAATTCTCCATAACTATGATTTTTGAGAAAAAGTGGAGCTATTCCGCATATTTCTTCATTTTCATAAGCAATAAAATATAAAGGTTGCCATCCAGTTTGTTTTGAGACACTTTTCGATAATTCAAGGTTATAGAGCCATTCCCATTCATAAAATGGATTGTTGATTCCTTTTCTTAATTCATTCCATGTTTCTTTATTTATTTCTTGAATTGATAGTTTAATTTCAATTTTGTGCTTAATATGATTCATATTTTTTTACTTTAATCATCTTTAGTTTTTCTTATGTAATGAATATATATTTCATTTCTATCTAATTCTTGAATCGATTTTATATTCCAAAATTGCTTTAAATTAAAAATTTTATTTGTTTGTTCAGCAGGTATCCATGTAAATTTCCCTCCAATAATTCTTGGGGCTATTGTAATTTTGATTTCATCAATCAAATCTTCTTTTATAAAAGAATTTATAAGATTTGCTCCACCAAGAAGTGCTAGACGATTGATTCCAGCTTTCTTAATACTTAACAAGGTTTTACTCCAGGAATTTTTGTAGGAAATTTCTTTATCAAAATCTTTACTCTCTATTACTTCTTTTTTATTAGAGCTGATTAACCATCTTTTAATTGGTTGATTGAAATAATTCCAATCTTTTTTAAATTTTTTGCTATTGGAGGCGACTATAGAAATAGGCTGATTTTTTGAGATTTTTATTTCGCCATTTTTACAATGATTTTTTACTAAATATGTACTTTGATGAGCTTTTAGAGTTCCCAATCCAAAAATGGTAGCGTCAACTATTGATAAGTTTTCATCTAACATTCTTCTATCTTCCTTAGTTCCAAGATGCGATTCTCCTCCACTTGGGAAAGCAATCCTTCCATCTAAACTAGAAGCGATAATGATCGCTATGCTTGGAGTATTCAAGCTTGAGCAACTAAAGAGTTAGTAAGATTTCTTTGCAAAGAATTTGGTACGCTTTGTTCAACATAAATTTCCGCAGCATTATTTGGGCTCTCTTGAAGTTTTATCTTGTGCAGATTTGCTCCAATTTTTTTAATCGGAGATGAGAGAATATCAGAAATGTGTAGTGCAATATTTTCACATGTTGGGACGCAAGTTTTAAAATATTCGATATCTTTGTTTAAGAAAGTATGATCAAACGGTTCAACTATAAGATCATCGATAATTGCTTGTAATGAAGGTAAATCGCATATCATCCCAGTTCTTGGATCAATTTTTCCTCGTACAGTTACATCGAGAAAATAATTATGTCCATGTCCATTTACTCTGGCACATTTCCCATAAATCTTCTTGTTTTCATTAAGAGAAATCTCATCTTTTGCTAATCGGTGAGCAGCATTAAAATGACTTTGAATTGTTAATAAAGCTTCCATGTTTTTTCCATAGTAATCTGCCCATAAAGTTGGGCTTTCATAAAGTCTTAAACTTGTAAGAGGTAGTTCATCTTTTAAACGATTCCAGATAACTTTAACTAGAGCCTCAGTCGTTGGAAGAATGCCTTCTTGACTATGAATATTAAATTCAGGCCATACGTCATTTAAAAAACGAAAATCTAATTGTCCAGTAACCTTACTCTTAATAGAATGTTTTACATCAGAAAGATTAAGGACCATTCCATCTGAGTCAAGTTTGCCTCCCATTGATACGATAAGTTCGTAATTATGGCCATGTCCTGGAGCTATACTACACTTCCCAAAAAGAGAGAAATTATCTTCTGAGCTTTTTTCAGGAAGCCAATAGCGATGACTCGAACTAAAACAGGCACGTCGAGTTATGACGCATTCACGTCCCTGGCCATGTAATGGTTTGGTATGTGTAAAAGTCATAAATGTCTGTAATAATACTATCTTAAGGTTTTATATACTCTTTTGTCTGTATGGAAAAATCTATTATTGAGAAAACAACCAAAATAATTAAAGGAAGAAGTATATATTTGATAGGTATGATGGCTAGTGGTAAATCTAAAACTGGTTCAGTATTAGCCGAGTTATTGAGGTATAAGTATATTGATCTGGATAAATTAATAGAGAAAATAGCAAAAAAAACAATTAATGAAATGTTCCAGGAAGATGGAGAAAAAGCATTCCGAGAACTAGAAACAAATTGCTTAAAAGAAACAATTAAAATCCCTTCTTTAATCATTTCTACTGGTGGAGGAATTATTTCTAGACCAGAAAACTGGGGTGTTTTAAGGCAAGGAATTATTATTTGGATTGACACAAAGCAAGAGATTGCTCTTGAGAGGTTGAAAAAAGATATTGAAAATAGACCTCTATTACAGGGAAAAGATTTAAGTGATTTGTATAACCAAATTTTTCAATCTAGAAAAAATTTATATTCTCAGGCTGATTTAAGAGTTGAGGTTAATAACGAAGATGTTGAAGAAGTGGCAAAACAAATAGTTTATGGAATTTACAAAAAAATTATAAATTAATCAGGTTCCACTCTCACAGCAAACCATTTAATAACGAATCCAAATTTTATTTCTAATTCATAAGTACTTTCTAATAATTCTTCGAGAAATTCCTCATTGGAATAATCTTTTTTTTGATATATAGTTGATGAGTCAACTTTATGAAGCCAATTTCTTAACCATAATATTGCTTCTTTTTTAGTTACTATTTTTTCTTTTGAATCTGGCTCTAATAATACAAAATGGTCTTCAGATCTTATTAATGGATTAGACATGATTAAAAATTTTTTAGGATTAATTATTTTTCTAATTATTCAATTAATTTCTTTAGATAATGCATTTGCTTTAAATGATCATAATGTAAGAGAATTTTTAGATGAAAGAGAAAATTTATGGCCAGAACTGTACTTACCAAATTTTAAATTTTCAAATACTTCAAGAGATTTAATTTATCCTAATTGGTTTGAGGGTAATTGGCTTGTTACTTCTCAAGATTTAGAAGATGAGTCTCAAGCACCAGTGATTTACAAAGTAAATTTTTTCAAAAATAATTTAAATGAAGTTATTGGTAATCGATCGAAAAATTCTGAGTCAATTGGTAAAGCGATATTTGGCGATACTTTGATTAAAGTTGTTAATGATCCTAAATCAATTAACAAGCAAATTACTTATTTAAAAGATGATCTATATATTGATTCAAGGATTACAGGAAGAAATCAAATTCAAGATGATGATATTTTTTTTGCTAACGAATTAGTTATTCAAACTCTTCATAAACCAGGAGCATCTAGGGTTAATCAGGTCGAGACAATTAGTAAATTTCAAAAATGTAATCGTGATAATTCCAATTCAGAGAATACTTTAAAACCTAATATCTGCGGTTTTCAATATATTGCTACATATGGTTCAAAAGTTGGAGATCCCTCAGTGCATGCAATTAAAACTAGTAAATTTAAATTATCGTTTGAATTTATTGAGAATTAGCACTAAAAAGATATTCTTCTATGTTGTTTCTCCAAATAAATATATTTTCTAAATAAGGATTATTTATGTATTCTTGGGAACCTTCTCCTGAAAGAATTGGTCCCGATGATTTTGGAAATTTAAGAAGAGATAATTGTGCAGCAATTGCAATATCAGCTATTGATAAATTATCACCTATTAAATATTTTTTATTAATTAGGGCTTTAGATAAAGCCTCTAATATTTTTTGCAGTTCTAAATTGTCTTTGGTAGAAAAAACTACATTAGAAATTTTACTAAGATTTTTAAAAGGTAATTTATCAACTAAACCTTTTACTGAAGATGGTATTTCGTCTGGAAGTAAAGCAGTGCGTAGTTGTGGATTTTCTATTGCTGATTTAATCAGAGCTTTTCTGCAAGTTGAAGCCATAGTAGTGTCAGCCCAATCTTCTATTAATTTGCATTGTGCAAACAATAAAGGATCTTCTGGAAAAAGTGGATTATTATCATTTTTTTTATTTATATATTCGCAAATAATTGTAGAGTCACTAATAATTTGATCATTATCATCAACAATTATTGGGACTTGTTTTTGACCTGATATCTTAAAGATTTCAAATTGACCTAAGCCTGGTGTAACTTCTTCAACTCTATATTGCAATTTCTTAGCGTGAAGAGCCATTCTTGTCTTTAAGCAAAAAGCGCTATGTCTAAATTGATATAATGTAATCATGCTGTTTAATGTTTGTTAAAACTTAGCTAAAAAAGTAATCAAATTGTGGAGCTAATGGGCCAATTTTTCTCTAATGTTGCAAGATATCCTAAGTATTTAATTTCTATTATTGCTGGAGGATTAGTTGCATTACTAGAACCTTTATTTAAAAATAGATCAAATCCATTAACATTGGTCGGTTTAATTTCTTCAGTAATAAGTGCTTTTATAACAGTTTACTTCGTATTAGAGGCAATGACTAATCCAATCAACTCATAACAATAATGCCTAACAATTATCGGATTGCAAAAGTTTCTTCTTTGTTGAAAAAAGAGATAACTCTTATTTTGCAGAATGATTTGGAAAATGATCTATTAAGGAGTAATTTCATTAATATTTCAAAAATAGATTTATCAGGAGATTTGCAATTTTGCAAGATTTATATAACTTCAACTTCTGAAGAAGCAATAAGAAAAAAAATTGTTGAAGAATTAAATCTTGCTAAGAGCTATATCAGGCATACTTTAGGTCAAAGAATAGAGATGAGAAGAGTACCCGAAATGACTTTTAAAGACGATACGGTATTAGAAAAAGGATTGTCAGTATTAAAGCTCCTGGATGAATTAAAAAATAGAACTCAAAATCAAGATTCAAAAGGTGAGGAAAATAATAACAATGGTTGAGCTCTCTTTGAATCAAAAAAATATAATTATTACTCGATCAAAAGATAAGATATCTGATATAAAAAAATTATTCACTAATAAAGGTGCTCAGATATTTGATTTTCCAGCAATTGATGTTGGATATCCCGATGATCTAAATCCTCTTGATGATGCCTTAAGCGAAATTAATGATTTTCATTGGATTATTTTTTCTAGTAGTAATGGAATAAAATTTGTAGATGAGAGATTAAGAAATTTAAATACTTCATTAAAAGAATGTTCGAAGAAAATAAAAATTGCCGTAGTTGGGGAGAAAACTTCTTTAACTCTAAGCGATTTAGGAATTGAGGCTGATTTCGTCCCCCCAGAATTTGTAGCGGAAAGTTTAATTGAAAATTTTCCGGTATCAGGATATGGACTCAGAGTTTTTTTGCCAAGAGTTCAAACAGGAGGAAGGAATTTGATAGCTGATGAATTCAGGAATTCTGGTTCACGTGTTGTAGAGGTTCCTGCCTATGAAACAAGATGTCCTGATTCAATTCCTGTAGAAACAATAAATGCTATCGCTAAAAGAAAAATTGATGCAATGGTTTTTTCAAGTGGTAAAACTGTATTAAATTCCTCTCTCTTGCTTGAAAAAGAATTTGGAGAAGAATGGTTAACATGTCTCGATAATGCAAAAATATTAACTATTGGACCTCAAACTTCAAAAATATGTGAAAAAATTTTTGGTAGAGTTGATAGAGAGGCGGTTAATTATACCTTTGAAGGATTATTAGATGCTGCGATTTATATTTTTAATTAGTTAATTCATTTTTGTAATTTTTTTCTACCAAATCTCGAAATCTATCAATATTTGCTTGTAATTCACTAGTTACCATTTTGCCCAAAATTTTTTCTTCCATAAATCGAGCAATCATTTTAGGTAATTCATAGGTGACAGCTAAGTTTACTGATGTTAATTGGTCTCCTTTTGATTCAAAAATAACAGACCCTTCAGTAGGTAATCCTCCTATAGATTTCCATTTTAATTTATTTTTCTCAATCCTTTCTGTTATTTGTGCCTTCCATTTAAATTTGAATCCATTAGCAGCTAAAGTCCACTCAGTTAGATCAGGTAAAGTTGATGTCTCTTGATCAATTGTTTTTACTGATTCAATCCAGCTCATCCACAGAGACATGGAATCCAAATCACTCCAAGTGTTCCAAACGTTATCTAATGGCGCATTTACAATTGTAATTACGTCATGTTTAAGCCAAGTACCCATAGTTAGCTGACCGCAAGATTCTTTGCTAATTCAGCTTTCTTATCTAGAATTGCTGCTGCTGCTAGATGACCGCTCATAGTAGCCCCCTCCATTGAATCTATATAGTCTTGTTTTGTATAACTACCTGCCATAAAGAAATTTAATATTGAAGTCTTTTGATCAGGTCTATATGGGTCCATACCTGGAGACTCTCTATAAAGTGATTGTGGAACTTGTACGACATTACTCCAAAGCAATTTTAGATTCTTTGAAGAAGGAAATAGACGACGAACCTCAGCATCAATCTCCTTAGTGATTTTTTGAGTTGTTCTACCCATCCAACGATCTCCAGGAGTCAAAACACATTGAAGTAAAGATCCCATTCCTTCCTTTCTATAATCTACTGGGCTTGCTAAAGCTAAATCTGCGAAACAACTGAAAGATGCATCTGCAGAATATAAAAGATTATCTAAACCTGAAGGGTTCTGACTTTTGTTATCATTTTTTAGTTCAGTAACCCATCCATCATATCTTAATTGTATCGTCGCAACTGCAACAGCTCTAAGTTTTTTTAGACCCTCAAACTCCTTAAATTGATACCATTCTTTAGGAACTATTTTTTTAATTCCAGGAACATCACAGGCAGCAAGAAATGTATCAGCAAATATAGTCTTAGCGCCTTCAGGGGTCGATATTTTGAGTTGTGTGACCGAGTAGGAGGAAGATTCTTTTTCAAAAATAATTTCGTCAACTTTATGATTTAAGTGGATTTTGCATCCTTTTTTTGTGATGTAATCAACGATAGGTTTTGTTAGCCATTTATGTGGGGATCCTTTTAAAAGATTAAGTTTAGAGGCTTCAGTCTTAGATGCAAACATCATAAAAATAGTTAACATGCATCTTGCCGATATATCTTGACAATTTATAAAACCTAAAGCGTATGCAATTGGATCCCACATCCTTTCAAGACTTCTTAAGCTTCCGCCATGATTTAAAAACCATTCTTTAAAGCTTATTTTATCTAAGTCTCTAATTATATTCATTGCACCTTCGTAATCTACTAATCCTCTAACTATCGGACTAGTTCCCAAAGCTAATGCATTTCTTAATTTGTCTACCCAAGTCAATTGTTCTGTAGTGAAAAAAGCCTTTAGACCGTTAAAAGGGGCTCCCAAGGCAAATCTGAAATCCAAAGATTTTAAATCCCCACCATTATTTATAAATAAATGAGTATGTTCTTTCGGAAGCAAATTCTCTAATGCTCCAACTTTTTTCATGAGTTTAAATAGATTTGCATAGTTGTAGAAAAATACATGTAATCCCATTTCTATATGGTTACCCTCTTTATCTTCCCAACTTCCGACTTTTCCACCCCAGAATGATCTGCTTTCGTAAATCTCCACTTCATGCCCTTCATCAACCAAATTGACTGCAGCTGTTAAACCTGCTAACCCAGAACCTATTATTGCAATTTTCACTTTTTCCCTAAATTATAACAAATCAACTTTGTATATCGTTTGAAATATGCATGATGTGTTTATATTTTTTATAGTGTAACTATACGTTTGTATGTGTTTATGGAAAATGTAAAAATAGAAGAAAAAATTAAGACCTCAGATGACGGTAAGGGAATTTTAATAACCAATGATGCCATAGAACAAATATCTTCTTTATTGAAGAATCAGACTGATAAGAAAGCTCTAAGAGTGGGGGTAAGATCTGGAGGATGCAGTGGTATGAGTTATACGATGGATTTTGTTGGTGGAGATGAA
>QCVY01000023.1 GCA_003208695.1 Prochlorococcus sp. AG-686-P16
GATCTAATCGTCGTATTCCAAGCAATGCGGGTTGGATGGACTCAATTCACATTCTTTATCCCAGTAATCAGCTAAATCTGTTGATATTCCCTGCTCTTTCATTAAATCTTTAAGAGTTGGATATTCCTTTGCAAGATCAAGATCCCTTAGTTTCTTATCTTGAATTGCGAATGGTGATGTTTTTAAATTCATAATTACCTCAAAATTTTTGTTGGATTCTGACCACAGATCTTGGATGATCATGGACGTAAGAATTAAATTCTCTTGCAAGCATCAGGCAATCGTATGCATCGCGAGCATAGAAACCTAATTGATGTGTACTGTTTGATGAATCTTTGTAACTAAGTACATATTTTTTACAAGATTTGATTGGCGTTGAAGACATTTTGAACTCATGACTGCTACTACTACGTTCTAACTAGGCAGACTAATCATCCGACTAATATAAATGTACGGTTTGAGGTACTCCCATATACGGATAGAGGATCAACAACTGAATTTTTAAATTGGTAATATGTTAAGAACTGATTGTGAGAAAGCGGGATAAAATATTTATTTAGGGTCTCTTGGCTGTCTCAAATTAGACCTCTGTTGCCACTCTAGATTTCTGTTGCTATAAATTTAAAGCGGACTAAAGTCCATAAACTCCACGAAGGATTTAGTCCGCTCCGATAGGGATTTTGTAAGTAGATCTGTGACATTGACAGTACTACAAGCTGTTTGAAGTAATGCTATAACAACGATCTCAAGAATAGTTCTATATAAATAAGTAAAAATAGTCCAAATTACTTATTCCTGGACAGTACCTGGACTAGATTCTTTGACATTTAATACCTCATAAGCTCCATTCCATCTTCTAATAAAGTCTTCGTTATCTACTTCTTGATCTTCAGATGGGAAGTATTTGTCTTTAACAAACGCAACGAACTCATTAATCTGTTTTATTGGTTTAGAAACTACTTCATCTATCAACTTATCTATCTCCTTCTGATGGTTTAGTCCGTCTACATTCTTAATCCAACGTACACCTTGGTCTGAATAGATTAATACCCTGGCTGAATCTTCAGAGTTGAGCTCTATTTTCGTTAGCTTTTCTAATCTAGTCATAGTAATAGATTTCAGTCCTAACTTTGCCGTTATCAATGATGCTTCTTACATGAGAATGAAGACATGAGTAATTAGGTATCTTCTTGAGTTTGCCCATAGAATCTTTTATAAAGCTAGCGACTTTAATAGCTTTCTCTACTTTGTTGTTCTTATCTATTTCCATGTATTTAGTTGGTGAAAGTGAGCGTCTTTTATTTGTTGTGTTCTGTCCATTAGTTTTAAGTTTTAATTGTTAGTTGTTTATTTATCTATGGTTAGTTTTTGATGGGTGGCATGGGGGTAATCGTCCTTACCTATACGTATATATGACCCCTCACAAACTTCTGCAAAAAATTTAGAGCTAATTAATTTAATAGTTAGGGATTGGATACGGACTGCTATAGCTGGACGGTAGATCCCTTAGAAATTTATTTTATTTTTTAAACGTTTTATTCCTACTCAATATTTTCGCCTAAAAGGATAGTAAAAAGTGCTGTCTTAACAGTAAATCAGAGAATAGCATTAGTGTTATTTTTACTCTGGAAAACCTATTCAAAATCTAGTAAGGGTGAGAATCCTCAAGGAAAAGTGTTTATAAGGTTACATTCCTATAGATATAAAGATTATTCTAAGTATCTTACAAAAGAAATAAGTACTGATTGACTTATCGAAAGTTCCATAGATAATCTTTATTTTGGATATAAATAGATTATTGTTTTTCAATCCACGCTTAATTATTATTGGATGCTTAAGACCTTCTGTTCAGTTTGAGTTATTAAAAAGAGCTAATAGATTTCCTATTATTTCTTTATATTTATTCCAGAATATTGTACTCGGTTGGTTGGCTGAACCTCTTTATTGGTTGCAAAAAATTCTTTACAAGAAGCCAAAGAATATGCCTGATCCAATTTTTATTATAGGTACATGGAGAAGTGGAACAACATACCTCCACACAGAAATAGTTAAAGCTACTAAAGCAGCCACAATAAAAAATACGTTTTCATGTTGCCCTCAGGCAGCCTTAATATTTAAAGAACTTTTTTGCAAATTTATACCATCTTATAAAAATAGATTTTTTGATTGGGTCCCATTATTAGCAGAGGGACCTCAAGAGTTAGATATTGCATTGATGAGATTGAGTTGCGAACATCCTCCAACATCAATTGGTCTTGGAAAGTCATTATCTAAGGATTTAGAAAGATGGTACAAATGGAAAGCTACATTAGATTTCAAAAAAAAATTAAAATTAATTCTTGAATGGGCATGGATTCATGATGGTTTACCTGGTAAAATTTTTATCAATAAAGCTCCAGCATTTACGACGAGAGTTGACTTATTACTTGAGTTATTTCCTAACTCAAAATTTATTTACATTGAACGTAAATACGATCATGTTAAAAGTATAGAAAAATCTATCAAATCATTCAATAAGGAATTTGGTTTTATTCCATATCTTGGTAACGCAGGGGAAGATGCAAAGTTTACTAGATCCTTCATATTAGATAAATGGCAAATAATGAAAAATATTATTCCTAAGGACAATTTAATAGAAGTTACATATGAAGATCTTATAAAAACTCCAAAAAAAACTATAGATAATATCAAAACGTTTACAGGGGTAAGTGTTATTTAAATCAAAAAATAAATTAGAAGATTTTTGCAAGCGCATCAATTAAAGGAGTTTGATTAGGATATTTTTTTTCAAATCTACAGGCTTCTTCAGTAGTTGGAATTATTTCATGAAAAAGAAGATCTTCAACCCATTCAAGATCATTCTGTACAAAATCTTCTTTTGCAACTGATTTAAGTAATTCTATTTTTAATTTATCCCAAGCTTGTTTTTTATCATAATTATTTTGTTGCTGTATTTGCTTAAAAGTTGATTGAATACCTAGATACCATTTTCTGACTTGTTCGACATTATCAAAACCGGATGTATCTATAAATTTAGTCAAACTATAAATAAATTCTTGAAAAACACTTATTTTCCATTTGCTTATAAAAAAACATAATAGATATTTAATTTCCAAATTTATATCGAGCTCTAAGATTACCAAGAGCATCTAACAGAGGCGTTGAATGTTTAAATCTCATAGTAAGTCTTACCGCTTCCCACAAAGTAACATCTCTTTTTGATGTAAGAATTTCTCTGGCCCAAGCCAAGTCATCCTCGCCAAATTGACCCTCAGGAGTAATTCTTTTTATCTCATTTTCAAGTTCTTTCCAAACATGATCATCTGTCCAGTTATGGATTTTTTGAACATCTTTATAGAGTATTCTTATCCCACTCTGCCATTCATTCATTCTCTTTTCTATTTTTTCAAATTTATTCATTATTTATTTCTTAGTGTCGAATTTAATACTTTTTTCATGAATTTTCTTAAACTATATTTGCCAAAGGGCAGAAATCTTGATGCTTGAAGTAATTTTTTTTCTATAAATGCAACATATTTTCGGTGAGAAATAGGTTCCATGAAAAAGCCTGAAATATATGAACTTAACCATCCAAATAAGCAAATTCTTCCTATCCACATAACTTTTTAATCTCTTGATTTAAACATTTAAATCCTTATTTTTATTGATTTGATTGAGCATTTCATTCATTTTGCTCATCTTTTTATTTGTTAAAAACTCAATTTCTTCAACTAAACCTTCTGGTTTCAAAGCTTCTTCTACTAATAATAAATCTTTTCCCTCTGATTCTTCCATTGGTTCCTCTAATGATTCTTTATTGGATTCTGATATTAATAAAAGTATATCTTCAATTTGTTTTAATTTAGAATTTTCATCAATATCTGATTGATTTGAACTCTTAGATTTTAAAATTTCATTAATTAATAGTTTACTTTGATCAATTTTTGATTTTAAATCATCTGACTTTGCCTTCGATAAAAGATATTGATATTTTTTAGAATTTATTGCATCTTCTACTAAGCTTCCAACCATACTAGATAACGATCTGCGCTCAATTTTTGCAATTCTCTTAAGCTTTTTAAATAACTCTTTCTGAAAAAGAACCTGTACCCTATCAAGCTTAGTAGGCATTAGCAGATTAATGTAAATTAAAGATTACGATACACACTTATATTATAACAAATAGTATTTATTATTACTATTCGGCAAATTAACTTTAATGTTTTATGGTTATTTTCGAGTTATATCAGAATATTCAAATAACAAACAAATATTTAAAGTGTGTGATAGTATGTATAAGTGTGTAACTATTAAGAGGTACATTTGCGAGGCAGTGGTGATGGGGATCACAACAGTCAAAGGTTTTTTAGTATTTATCTAATTCTTCAGTGAAACAATTATTTGCTCAATTACAAACCTTAGAAAGTAATGCTTTCTTAAAGAGCAATCTATTAATACTTGGACTGATCAAATCTTAAAATTTTTATTTTTAAGACATTAGAAACAATGAATCATTTTAAAAATGAACTATTCAAAGTAATTAAAAATGAAGAAGAAAACTATATTAACAACGCTTCTATTTTGTCTTCCATTAGCTTTTTTAGAACAAACAAAACCGGAAGTTTCACCTCTCGTAAGGAACAAAAATATTAATGCCTTCGATTTAACTAACACAAATCAATCACCATCAATAATAAAGTTTTCATCTTCTGGAATAAATAATGTTGAAATAAAAAGTTGCTGGGAAAAGGGAGATTTAGCTTCTCAAAAACGATACTGCTCTTTATCAATGACAAACCTTGAAGGCTTTTAATTTATGAAAATACAAAATACAACTCTTCAACCCCCTATGGTCGATTACTTTTTCAAAAACTATATCGAAGTAAAAGGAGGCAACCCCCTTGAAGGGCATTTAAAAATTAGTGGTGCTAAAAATTCTGCTCTAGTCCTAATGGCAGCGTCAATTCTTTCTAAAGGCGAAATAAATCTTTTTAATGTTCCTCAAATTTCAGATGTTGCAATTATGTCTAAATTATTAATTGCAATGGGCATAAATATAAAATCGAAGGCAAATCAATTAACAATAAATACTAAAGAAATTATCATTCCACCTCAAGATTTATTTTTTGATTTATATCATGCCCTTAGAGTGAGTTTCTTTTGTATTGGTCCAATCCTTGCAAGATTTGGAACAGCTAAGATACCTTTACCGGGAGGATGTTCGATAGGATCTAGACCAATCGATGAACATATAAATTCACTGAAAAAATTAGGAGTTGTATTTCAATACCGAAATAATTATTTAATAGCTAAAGTAATTAATCCCAAAAAAAGATTGTTGGGATCATCAATCAATTTTAAATGCAAAAGTGTAGGTGCCACTGAGACTTTATTAATGGCAGCATCTTTAGCTAAAGGGAAAACTATATTAAACAATGCAGCTGAGGAGCCAGAAATTGTAGATTTAGCAAATATGTTGAATCTAATGGGTGCACGAATAAAAGGTGCGGGATCTGAATGTATAACAATTGAAGGAGTTGAATCCCTAAAAGGATGCGATTACACAGTAATACCTGACAGAATTGAAGCAGGTACTTTTTTACTTGCTGCGGCAATAACAAGATCAAAAATTAGTCTTTTCCCATGCGAACCAAATCACTTAAAAGCAGTTATTAACAAACTAGAACTTTGTGGCTGCAAGTTCGAATATTCAGATTTTTGTTTAAAAATCATTCCCAATCAAATTTTAAATTCAGTTGATATGACGACTAGTCCATTTCCTGGTTTCCCAACTGATCTACAGGCACCTTTTATGGCTTTAATGGCAACAGCAAATGGTATTTCAAAAATTAAAGAAACAGTATTTGAAAATAGAATGCATCATGTTAAAGAGCTAAATCGCATGGGGGCAAACATTACTGTAAAAGATAATATTGCAACAGTAGTCGGGGTTGAAAAATTAAAAGGAAGTGTAATTCTAGGATCTGATTTAAGGGCTTCGGCTGCATTGGCGCTTGCAGGACTTTCAGCAGGTGGGAAAACTTTGATTGGAGGGGTAGAGCATTTAGAAAGAGGATACGAAAATTTCTCTACAAAATTACAAGAAATTGGAGCAGCGATAGTAATTAAAAAAAAATTTAAAATTATGTTTAAACTAAATAATTATTTTGCAAAAATTAGTCTTAAAAATAACTCTAAAAAATATACTTCGGCATTTGCTTTTTCATTTTTTATTGGATTCTTCATAGCAACTATTCCATATATTTATAAATTTATCGAGAACTTCAGAAATCAAATATTAATTCAAGAACAGAGAAAAATACAAATTGAAAACAAAGAAAAAATATGTAAGGATAAAAATAGTGACTACATAAAGTTTTTGGATCTTGGCTTTACAGAAACAGCGAATAGAAAATTCAATACTTGCATGATAGATAAATGAAAGAATATAAAAAATTACTTTATATATTTATGATCCTATTTTTAGTTAGCGGTTGCAAAATATTGGAGAAAAAAGCGACTGAAATCAAAAATAGTTTTGGAATACAATCATCAGAAGAAAGTATTAAAAAAGAAAATAGTATTGAAATTACAGTTTCATGTGGAGAAAATAGTAATCTCGAAAAGTATATCAACGATGGGTGGACTATTAAACAAGAATACTCAGAAGAAAAAGTTTGTTCATGGAAAACAATTGCCGCCTCGAAAGATTGCGATTTAGAAAAAGATAAAGGTTGTAAAATAGTGAAACCAGACAAAGTTGGTGAAGAGAAATTTTATTTATTAGAAAAATAATAAATCTTAAATCTTTCTTCGTTTAGGCTTTAATAAATCATGTAGAAAGTTCTTTATTTAATTAATCGATTTCACCAGATTCTTTTAATGAATTAACAATTCTTTCATTTTCATTTTTTAAATTTTCTAATACAGATTTGGTAAATTGTTCTTCTGCTTCTAATTTTGCTGAGCGAATTATTTTTTTATTAGGTAATTTCTTTCTTTGCTCTTGATTCATTTTTAAATTGTTTCTCAGTGGATATTAAAAAAAGAATTTTTTTATTAAAGTATGATTTTTTATCTAATTTTTACTAGTAAAAAATTCATCAGAAAAGTAATTAAGTTCTTATTGAATTAGTTCCTAAATCAACCGTGTCTACACACCTCTTAAGTCTTCTAAAATCATCAAGTACATTTCCGCAGCCATTAACTACGCATAACAATGGATCTTCTGCTATGTGAGTAAAAATTCCAGTTTCTTGAGTTACTAAATCATTAATTCCCTTTATTAGAGCTCCACCTCCCGCAAGCATGATTCCTCTCTCAACAATATCTGCCGCTAATTCAGGAGGAGTTCGCTCGAGAGTTCTTTTTATAGCTTCAATTATTTTACTAAGAGGATCATTCATAGCCTCTCTAATTTCTCCAGCGGTTAAAACAATAGCTCTTGGTAAGCCGGAGGCTAAGTGTAATCCCTTAACTTCAAAAGATGTATTATCAAAACTGTCATCAGGGAAAGCAGAACCTATTTTAATTTTTATCTTTTCTGATGTTCTTTCACCAACAACCATATTATGCTTTTTTTTAAGATAAGTAGCTATTGATTCATTTATTTCATCTCCTGCTATTCGAAGAGATTCACTTACAACTGTTCCTCCAAGACTCAATACTGCTACTTCAGTTGTTCCACCGCCAATATCAACGATCATAGTTCCAATTGGTTCCGTTACTGGTAAAGAAGCTCCTATTGCGGCAGCTACAGGTTCATCAATTAAATAGACTTCCCGTGCCCCTGCTAATCCTGCTTCTCGAACTGCTCTTCGTTCAACACTGGTAACGCCACTTGGAATACCAATAACTATTCTTGGAGCTAAAAGACCCTTTCCTTCGTTACATTTTTGAATAAAAGTTTTTATCATTTGTTCTGCCGCGTCAAAGTCTGCAATAACCCCATCCCTTAGAGGTCTAACAGCTCTTATATTTCCTGGAGTCCTTCCAAGCATTAATTTTGCTTCTTCACCTACTGCCAAAGGAACTCCCTCTTCTAGATCCATTGCCACTACTGAAGGTTCTTCAAGAATTACGCCTTTCCCAGATACATGAATAAGAGTATTGGCAGTACCTAAGTCAATACCTATGTCTCTAGAAAATTGAAATCTATTCCAAAACATATACTTACTAAAAATTACTAAATTTAAATACTTCTTTTAATAGTAACACACTTATACACACTCGTTTGAGATAAATTATTTTATTCTCATTTAGGTGATAAATGAATACCTTTATTGAAATTTTAATTTCTAATAGTTATACACTTTGTTTTAAATTTTTAACTAAATTTAATGCTTGTGTTTTCTTATTATTGCATTTCTACTGTCAAAAATTACTTCATTAGCAAAGGCAGCCCTAAGACCTGAATAATCGTTTGTTTTTTCTCAATATTCCCTGTTCGTCTTTATAAAAGAGTGCTGTTTTGATAGCCTCTTCAAGTGAAGTATTGAAGATTCTTATATTAAGTGTGTTTTTCATTTTTTAATAAGTAAATTTAAATTGATGAGTGTAAAAATGTTTGAGGAAGTTAGAGGAAGTGGAGTGCCAAAAAAAACTTTATAGCGAAGAGGTTTATGAATTAATCCATATTGCTAATTGTTTTCCTAAATTAAGAGAAAAAGATAATTAATTAAATACTTGACGAAACATATCCAATATACTTATATTGCTAGTACACCTGTATTACTGATTGATGACTCTAGGAGGAACCAATGTTTGGTCTAATTTTTCTTATGGTAGTCGTGTTGACACCCCAGATGGCTGGTTACTTAACCCGCAAAGCCGCTTTTTAATTTTATTTGAAAAGTGCAAGAAATCAGCACAAAACAATATTCAAGTCTATACACATCTCTTCTATGCAAATCATTTAGGCGAACCTGCAGGACTTAAAAATAGAAGACTTCACGATCTCGACTATGCGATTGAAACATGGAACGAACTAATTGCTGGAGGATGGACTGAAGTAACAAACCAATTTCAAAAATCAGCATGACAAATTTTAATCAAATCAAAAAGAAACTATCTAACAAGAATAGAAAAATATCTGTTCAAGACCCATCAAAACTACTAGCAGAATTTTTTAATGGTGTAGTAATTAAGCTTGATGAAGAATATGCCTATGACGCATAAATAATTAGTAGATCAAGTTTCCGCAAATTTATTTAAGCAAAGTGAAAAGATAGAAAGCCAAAGATCTTATCTTGCAATGAGAAATTATTTAGAGCAGCTGGATAGTGAGCAACTTATGTTGATGCTAAAAGAAGCTTCTTGAAATCCACAAAATAAAACTCAATAGTCCTATTATTTAATAAATAGAAAATTCAAATGAAATCTCTCCTTGCAAGCAAAAGATCAAAAGCGATATTAGGTATTGGAATAGTTGCTATCAGTATCGGTGCAATATCAAAAAAGGTTATTAGCTACCCCGCAGGAGGATGTATGAAGAGTGCTCAAGAAATGACTTTTAATAAAGAATTGAAAGATAGTATCTATATAATTGTGAGTTAATTTATTATTCAGGATTTAAATCAGGTAAACCTTCTGCGGAAGCCATCGTAACCCACATGACAGAAGAAGAATCACCACTATTAGCCATTGTATGAGCAGGAGTATTTGCTGAGAGAACAAATGAATCTCCTTCCTTAAAAGTTTTACTAATACCTGTCTTTTCAGCTAGCGTTAGTTCACCACTTTCAATATGACCTAGTAAAGGGACAGGATGTGAATGCATTGGTATAGTTGCTCCACTTACAACTTCTACTCTAATCAAACGCATTTCAGCTTTTCCTTTTGGATACCTAAAATTATCTCCATCAATGTTTACTGATGAGGTAAAGATTTCTTGTACATTAACCGGAGACTCTGCAGCTATAGAAATGCATGGGTTGATAAGCATCAATGCGAAAGCAAATGCTGTGAATAAATTCTTTATCATTAATTTGAATTTCTAGAAAAAAATATTTAAATTTATAATATTTGTTTTTAAATATTTGTCAGAACTTGATTTAAATTCTTAAGTATTATTTTAATCGACTGTCAAAAAGATATTTAGTTTTGATGAGTGAGAATTTATCTACTTTTCAATTAATTCCATAAAAAAAAAGACCTCTATTTCTAGAGGTCTTTTTCTGGTTTGACCGAATCAAGTGTTTCCTTGTTTCCACTGTTTCAGTAAAACCTCTCCAACACACACAAATAGACTATGCCATATATTTCCTTTTCGGAAAAGGGTATAAGTAATGTTACTTATTCGACACATATGCCAGTCATACCTTTTAAGACTTAATTGCATTAAAAAACACCCTAATTCTTTCGAATCGGGGTGTTTAGTGATCAGAAATTGGTGTGTGAGGAGTTTCTGATGTATTTAATCTAACGGAAATAAACTCAATTGACTGGAATATTTACACCATCTTTAATTTTTTGATATCGACGGAATAATTAAAAATTAAACATAAAAAGTAAGATAGGAATTAAATTTGAATTTATATTTTTGTAATTATTAGGTAAACATATAAACCAATACCAAGCAGAAAAACATCTAAATAGATATGCCACGGAGGAAATATTTGATATATTAATTCCTTATTTAACCAATCAAAGAAATAATAAGTGTCATTATCTTTTCTGCTATAAATCTTCTATCAATAATAATAGAGAACTTCTAAACCCAATACTTTAGATCGATTGTCAATAATCGACAGACTACATCATCTCGTAGTTATCGAATTTAGTTTTTAACTTTGCTGCTTTATGTATTAGTCCAACTGCTTCTTTTCTACCGGCAGCTTGTTGCGCCTGTTGTATTAAGTCAGAATATTCGTTGTTTAGTTTTTTAATTAATTCGTAACTTTAGGATCATAGACGAAGGCTTAATATGTGATTTCATTCATTGCGATTTAACTATTAAATAGATCATCACAACGTCATTATCAGAACATATTTAACTCTTGCAATTGGTATTCTTTTTCAGAAATTCTTGTGCTTGGTATATATTGCTTAATCTTATCTCTACGTAATATCAACCCACCATAACATCTGTCAATTCCTTTCTTTTGAATTCAGTGGGAAATAATGTGAAATATGAAAGCGCAATGGATAAACTATGGGTACATAAAAAAATAACTAATAGTATAACAACGGTTTTAAGACTGAAGCTGGTATTCATAGCCCGGAGGTCGCGTGTTCAAGTCACGCTCGAGACATTTTAATAAAGTGTGACACTATTACTTATTCATTCTTTTATTTCTATTCATTATATTTTTAAAAAATTTAAATTCAATAAAGTCGTTAATCATTTGAACTTCATCTTTTATAGAACAATCCTCTAAATTAATATTATCTTCATCAATAGGCATTTCACTGTTAAATGTTTTATTATTAATTAATAATGATTGGTTTTTATTACTAATAAAATCAAATGATAGCTTTTTTATGGAGGTATTTAATACACCTCTAGAGCTAAGTGCCTCCTCAACTAAAATCCCAGTTACTTTTGATTGACTTATTTTATTATGAATGCAAATTTTATCTATTATATTTTGAACTTCCGATCTTGGTAAAAAACCAATTCGTCTTCTTTGTGTGGGCATAAAAAAGATTTATTGTGACACTTGCTTATTATTAGTGTTGCACTATATTAAACTCAAGTCAACTTAAATTAAATGCAAATATTAATAATTCCACTTGGTTTTATTCTTTGGTATTTTGCTTATGAAGCGAAACCAATTAATAATGATGAAGCAACATGTTTATGGGAAGAAGAGAACTATGTTAAAAGGACAAAGTTATTAAATATTCTGAAAGAGAGTTTTTAAACGTATTATTTACTATTTATAGAAATTATTTAAACTTAAAATACTTTCTGAAATATTAATGCGAAATTAAGTAGCTTGGATATTTATATTGTGAATGGGTTCAGTTAACTATTCAACAGAATAAAAAGTTAGATAGTTATCACATAACTTATGAAGAACATTTATATAAGGTAAACTAACAATGATTTAAATAAAATTATCTAAATTATTCAGTTATAATAGAAAAAATAAAAAAAAGTTTCATGAATTTAAAGGAGAGAGGCATAACGGTAGGAGATTTACTGCTAATACTAATTTTTGTAATTTCAACAATTTTTATTATTAATAAATTCAAACAAAGTGATAAACAAACTTATTTTAAAACTGCTCCGATTGAAATCTTGACTGCTAAAAATCTTAATTAATTAGAAAAAGGAAAATCAATTTCTTTACCGTTACAAAAACGTTCTAGCATAATTTCCACGCTAGCCTCACTTACTTTGCAAAGATCTACTCCTTTCATAGGTTCAAAAGATTCATTCAGTGATACTTTATTTTGAATATTTTCTAAGCTCATCATTAATTTTAATACCTACACAAATAATATTTATGTTAATCAGAAATTATATTATTCTTTATATTCTTTTAATATTTAGATTTAAAAGTTTCCCATCTCATATTTTCTTCTAATTCATAAATACTATTAGATATTGAAGCGAGGTTTACTAATTGAAGAATTTGATGTTTATTTAATCTATCAGTAGCAATGAGTTTGTTAATTACTTCAAGAACAGATTCATCATTAACATTCATATTTAAGAACCTATTTAAATTAAACTATTGAAACTTAATTTTAGTCGTATATTAATGGACATGAACGTTTAAAAATAAATATTCAATAAAAATATTATAAAAATGATTATTACTAAATCTAGTACTAAATATTAAATATCACTATTAAAGTCCTTTAGCTAAAATTTAAATTCCAAAAAAAGTCAAAAACTCATTTTGAGTATATTTCGTTTACTATATCAAATAAAAAGTGATGAATACAAAATCCAACTCTGAATTCATAAGCAAAGATGAAGTCAACGAAATGATTGAGAATGCTTTACGAAGGCATAATAGAAGATCAACTATAATATCAAGTGTTTTGGGGTGGATTTTAATAGGAGGCTATTCATTCGGATTATTTCAGGCAGTTCATAACGTTTAATGGTTACTAAGAAGTTTAAATGACATATTTAATGTTAAGTTGATAAAAGTTATGTATTTTTTATGAGAGAGTATATTAGTGCAAACGTAAATGTAATTCAAACACATCTAAGAAAA
>QCVY01000024.1 GCA_003208695.1 Prochlorococcus sp. AG-686-P16
AAAACTTGGAAGGCTATAAAAAAGAACTTTTATAGCTAAAAATAAAGGTAATCCAAATTCAACTATTTTTCTTATTAGATCAAACATTACTCCCACTGATAATGAAATAACAGTAAAAGCAGAGATAGCAAATAACATTGGAGGTAATATTTGCGTTATTAACCATCTATCCATTAATGGAATAGAATTCCAAGGTAAAGAAATTTGACGGATAAATTTTTTAATAGTTGATTGGGTTGAAATTTGCAAAAGAAATTTATTTGATTTAATTTTCAATAGTTTTTAAGATTATAAAATACTAATCATATTGAAACCATCTTTACACTTTTCTCTCCATAAAAAAATATTTTCCTTTTCAAGCTTTTTCTTTAATTCTATTGGTATATATGAAATATCTTTCTTAATTACTTTAATAGCTTCTGCGAATTTTTTTAATCAGTCAAAAACAATTTGATTAATTATATTAGATCTCTATCTCCTTGGGAGAAAAATTAGCCATGTAATAATAAGTTAATTTCTTTTTATTTTAAGATGATTGTCAATGACGTTTCTTTTAAATTTAATCATGACTTTCTAGTTCCTCCATAAGAATATTGATCTTCTTTTGAAATAATATTCCAGCATTTTTTACAGCAGAAAATCCATTTTGTGTAATTAATAGATTTAATTCTAAAATGAATTTTGCCTGACTTCTTACAAATATCGCAATCTTTTTCGTTTTTCATTTACTTGTTTTATTGGCATATTTTTAGTTTGATAATAATTATAAATCTCTATTTCATCTTTAGTTTGGCTAGCAAGTTTAAGATACAAACATCTAATTAATAAATTTTATTTTCTATGAAGTGAGATAAAAGAATCATTAACATGTTTTTTTGAAAAATTTATAGGATATGAATATTAACTATTGCTATTAATTTAGATTTTTTATAAAAAAATTAATGAATTCCAAAATTTTGGCAAGAAATTGGAAATTTATTTATCGCAAATAAAAATTTGATAAAATTAATTTTTCAAAAGTTTATTGGGATAAATTAATTTATTAATCAATTGAATGCTTTATAAATTTATTTACTAATTGAATTTCTATAAAATACGGTAATAACCTAAATAAAAATACCAAAATAATTACAGCAATATTAAATATCAAGCTTAAATTTTTGGATTTCAGATCTCATTCTTATCGGGCTTTTTTATTATTGCGGTAGATTTTGTTCTCTCGGTTAAAAAGCCATAAAATAGCAATTATACAAAAAGGAATAAGAATGAAATCTAAGGACATTTAAAATTTAATCTTTATCCTTTTTTAGCAAGATTATTTTATTTTGACATGTAAGTTTTAAAAATAATAAATTTAATCTATTTGGTCTTATTTCATAACTTCTTCTTAATTGCTTATTAAGGCCTTATCCAAAGGTTATCTATTATTTAAAATCAAAAAAAAATGTTAATTTGTTATTTTACAAACTGATTTATTAGTTTGTAAAAAATTAAAAAGAGCTTGCTCGCATCCCTACTAGCAAACTCTCATGACGATAAAGTTAAATCCAGACTGACTGAGCTTAACCAGCTAAGCAATTCCTAAATGCTTAATAATTATTATAGTAAGTAAAATTACTTAGTGTGAGTATAAATACTCAAGTTAATTAATACGCTGAATGCGACTTTATTCTACGGATCTTCTTAGGGAACACGGGAAGTAAATATAACTTCGAGAGTTTTTTGGTATTCAATACTAGAAACATCTTCAGTTTGTCAATTGCGATACACTACAGTCAATCTTTCTATCTAAAAATGGATTCAAGGGTGAGATGCTTTACATTTGTTAATACTCGTGTTACATTCGTTAGCAATTAAACAAAAAACAATGGCTAATTCACAAGTAACAAATGAATCAGGCGGAAGACAAAATATGTTCCCTGCTGAAACGCGTCCTTATATTGATGAGTCAGTCTCATATGATGGATACCCTCAAAATGCAGAAAAGGTGAACGGTCGTTGGGCCATGATTGGTTTTGTTGCTTTGCTAGGAGCGTATATAACAACAGGTCAAATAATTCCAGGTATATTTTAATGAGCCCACTAACTGGCTTCTTGATTTTTATAGTTTCTATAACTGCACTAGTTATTGCATATTTAACTAAACAGTTTCAAGAAGAAAATATAATTTATTCAAATAACAATCAAATGAAAAATAAAAACTTCAACATTAAAACAGTTGAAAAAGAAAAAGTAGTTGCAGAGACTCTTAATGGGAGATTCGCAATGATAGGTTTGATAGCAGCAGTAGGAGCTTACTTGACAACAGGCCAAATTATTCCTGGTTTCGTTTAAGATTTAAATTTGTAACTAAGAGTGAATCTGTATTTTACAGATTAGCTCTTTTTTTTTCTTCTTAAATATCAAGGAAAATAATCTTCTTTGCAAATCAAGAGATATGTTTTATTGCTTTATGAGATGAAAAAGAAGTGTAATGATTATTTAGGTGGTAAAAAACTTCAAGAAAATCTTTGCTGGTCATGATGATCCTCTTTTTCTCATGAAATAATAAAGATTTTATTATTTTTCTAGGCTATAAATCTTTTATGCCTACCTAATTTGAATTTTTAGAGGAATTACCTTTTGCTCTAAGTACAAGGACAAAAGATATACAAGCACAAATAATCAAAGATCTATTAATAAGTGATAATTCATTAGCTCTAAGTTAGGTCAGAAAAAAAGAAATACCAAACAAAGACTATTGAATTAAGACCAAATATTATTCCTAGAAATATATATGCAAATTTTTTTCCTATAAAAGCTGTTTCAGGTTCAATATTTACTCTCATTTTGTACCCTAAATTTATAAATAAATCTAACATCTTTTAAAATGTAAAATTTTCATTGTATTATTATTTACCTCAATTTAAAATCCATAAATTTAAGAATTAGAACGTATATACGAATCAAAATTAAATTTTTAAAAGAAATTTTATCCCTAAATATCTTTCAGTTTTTTTAACCTCTTGAATATATGTCTTCTTCTTAAACAAAAGTGATTATTGGTGGCTCCGATCAAACTAAAGGGTTTTTTACTTCGTTCAAAAGAAATTTCAAGCTATAACTTAATCTAATAATGATAGTTAAAGCTTATGAATTCAAATCACGAGCTAAAGATAGTGACTGAACTCTTTTTTGGTTAATTGATTAATAACTTTATCCAACCATTCGGTATTGGTTTCAGCTTTTTTTGTCTTGGGATTATTCTTTCTTGTAGGCATAATCTTCCTCAAATAAAAATATAATTTAACTTAGAATAGATTTATTAAAAATCAACCTGCAAAATTTACAAGTTTACGTAAAAAAAGTAAATTTTAGTCGCAATAGAAAAAACATTCTTTTTTATACAAATATGAATTTAAATAATCTTCCAAAGAAATTATATTTTGAGTATATGTCCGTAATGATTCCTATAAGACACTCTTAGAAACTCCTTTTTTTAATACTGTTGTTTGTAACCTTTCTTAGTTTGAGTAAGTCTAGCTCCAATATAGGTTAATAAAATTAGCCAGAATACAATCTCCAATCCGAGGTTGGCCATCATATTTTCCTCCAATTACTTGATTAAACCTTAATATGATTTCTATTATTCCGATAGAGTTTTTATACTGATTAAAAATTCAAATTGCGTTGATATTTATAGTTGAGTATAAGTTCAACTTAGTTATATCTGGAAGCGCAAAGTTGAAAATAAGGAGCGGGATTTCTATTATTGCAAAGGTCATGAATCACTTAGCACAAAATAAAAAGAAAATTAGAAGATCAATAATATAAAAAAAAACTCAAAAAAATTTAGAGAATCAATAGATATAAATAAATTTAATTTTTTCATTATGGTTTTATAATCCTTTTTTTAAATCCCGTCTTGATCTTCACCGAAAGGATTATATCTAATATCCCAAATTAAGACTACTGCAGTTGATAAAATTAGTAAGGCAAAAATTACTTGAGGCGGAGGATAAATCATTTTATCGATTCATCATATAAGCAATAAAACCAGAGAAGGTAAGAAGCTTAAAAATAATAAAAAATGGCATGATCTTTTCTGCTTTTAAGCCAAAAGGTAAATATCTATTTATTGCATTCATTTTTTTATATTAATTTAAATAATACTAACCAATATTTTTTAATAATAGAAAATAAAATGCAAAAAAAAACCAGATTGGGTTAAACAATCTGGGTTGTAAAATATTTTAGAAGTTCTAGATAAATCCAGGAATAATTTGACCAGTGGTTAAATAAGCTCCTATTAGTGCAACGAAACCCATCATTGCAAATCTTCCATTTAGCTTCTCAGCTACAATTTTTTCTTTTTCAACTAATTTTGTTTCGTTGTTAATCATTAGAACCAACCAGGAATGATTTGTCCAGTTGTTACGTAAGCACCAACAGCTGCTACAAAACCTAACATTGCTGCCCAACCATTAAAACGTTCTGCTTCAGGAGTCATTTTTTTAAAGTAATTTATATTAATAAATATAACACATATATTTACTTATGTAAATAAATAGCTCTAGATACACCTAACTAGGATCGTTGAGATACGTTTCTGTTACGTTTATGTTTCACTAATTACTTATCCCTTATTTCTTGATTAAGGGTTGGGATGCTCCTCGAGTATATTCTGCATAATTCGAATAATTTATTCAATAAATTATTATTGGATGAGATAAAAAAAAGGAGCTTAATGCTCCTTGATTTAAATTGAAAAAAAAATCAAGTGATATTTAAAGCTTAGACTTCTCATCAAATTTAGTTTGCAGTTTTGCTGCTTTGTGCAGTAAACCTACCGCTTCTTTTCTTCCAGTTGCAATTGAAGCTTGATGCAATAGATCTGCATATTTTTTGTTTAGTTTTTTCATTAAATTTGTTATGTAATTAATTCAGGCTTGATAAGGGATATAAGCATATATGTTTAATCTAATTGATAGATCAAAATAACTTATTTATTTCAAAATTTTGACTCTTGCAAATGGGATTCTTGTTAGAAATTCTTTAGCTTGGTCAATATAAATTAATCTTATCTCTACCTGAGATAGAATAATTATATCATGATTCCATTTATAACTGTGATTTGAGTTGGCCTTGATAATTCATAGTCAAAAATTCAATAGAATTATTAGGATTAATATTTATAAAAAAGGCAATTTTTTAATGTTTATAAATCCATAACCACTTCATATAAATATTAAAAAAAAATCTACAGAACTTAAATAGCCCTAGATTAATATATTCCAGATCATAATTAAGTGGCTTTTTTATATTCTTTTTCTTTTTTTGTAGTAAACAAATTCTTACCCCTTGTTATTCTGGAAATAATTATGAGTAACTTAATTTATTAAAAAAAACCTCATTTAACATGAATTTTAACTAATATAATTTTAGGGTCAGCTAGTAGGGATACAGGCTGACTCTTTTAATTTTTTTTTTAATAATATAAGATATTTCTAAGAAATTTAAACTCCCAATATATGCAAACGCAGAGTATCTTTTCATCTATTTTTCTTTATTTTTTAAATAGCTTTAAGAATCAATTTCAAGCAGTCTAATATTTAACTAAATTTTTATTTTTAGAAACTAGGATAAATACTCTTTTTATTTAAGTAAATAATTGCTATTAATAAATTAAATAAAAAAATAGTTATGTCATTCACTACTTACTATATGCATTTGATTTTTGCGAGTATTCCATCCTTATTGAGTTCTGATTTGATACTTTATATTTTACCAGTTCTAACTGTTTCAATATTATTCTTTAGCTTCAAAATAATGTTTTATAAAGCTCCAAAATTGAGAGTAGCTAAATAAAAACTATTTTGGACAATAGACTTTTTTTTCCTGCCACTGAGAGAAATAGAGATTCTATAGGAGAAGTATTATCAAGAACTCTTCTAACAAGAGGTTATATTTTAGAAATTGGTAGCGGTAGTGGAGAGCATGGAGTTATATTTCAAAAATGCTTCCCGGAAATAACTTGGCAATCAAGCGATCCTGAACTAACTCATAGAAAAAGTATTAGTTCTTGGATTGATCATGAAGAATTAAATTTTAAAATGCCTCAACCTTTAGATATTGATGTGGAGAAAATTCCTTGGAAAATACCATCCGAATTACTGCTTTCTATTCAAGGAATTATATCTATCAATATGATTCATATAGCATCCTGGAACTGTACAAAATCACTATTCAAAGAGTCGGGCAAATTATTAAAAATTGGACAATTTTTGATGTTGTATGGACCATTTAAATTTGGTAATATGCATATAAGTCAAAGCAATGAATTATTTGATAGTTCCTTAAAAATACAAAATAAATCATGGGGTGTTAGAGATTTAGGAGAAGTAAGTGAAGAAGCTACCAATCATGGTTTCATTGAAGAGGATCTTATTCGAATGCCAGCTAATAACTTTTCTGTAATTTACAGGAAAGTTTCTTTTTAAAAGGATTCTAAATAAATTTTTCTGTAAATTTAGAAAGATTAAAAATTCAAGAATTTAATATATAGACTCTATTAATTTATTTAATTATTTTTCATCACTTTCAATATCTTTTTAAAAGAAACTATCTTGATAACTTTCTGCTCCATTCTTTATGCTTCTCATCTAAATCTGAGACTTTATCTCCTAAACTTAGCTGCTTTTCTAATAATTGCACTTTGGTAAGTGTTACCTCCTCAGAATAAAACTTGATTGGCTGATTACCGTGTAGATTGTCTCCGCTCATAATTTAAAAAATAGAAACTAGTTTTCAATTAACTATTTAGGATAAGAGAGACTTGATTTCTAATTCTTTTATATTATTTTCAGATTTGCGTAAATTAATGTGATATTTGATTAGTTTCAAAAAGTGGTTTTGAGCTTTTTTTTGTAAGAAGATTGCCAAATATATCTTCCTTCCTCAACATCTGATCTAACAGCAATACAATTACAAGCAATATTCCATAGAGCTTTATGTATTGGGTCTGGATTAAAAAGGTAGGCTTTATTGAATGCTTTTCTTATAGCAAGAGTAGCCTTCGTTGCATGATAGTGAGGAATAGTTGGGCATACATGATGAACTACGTGACTTGAACCAATATTATGATGAAGAGTATTAATAATCTTCCCATAAGGCCTATCAATGGAAAGGAAGGCTCCTCTCATAAAAGAAAATTCTGAATTAGAGAGGTGTGGAACATCTGAATCTGTATGGTGAAGCCAAGTATATATAACTAACCAACAATTTACTACTAATAAGGGTCCTATATACATTCCAATTATCGGAAAGACTCCATGTTTTATAACAAAAATAATAAGTCCAATTATTACTGCAGCTACACCAATATCTGAAATCCAAACTTTCTTAGCCCATAAAGCAGGCCACAATGTCTTAGAAAAAGGTTTCCTTGGCCAAAAATGATTTGAAGTTCCATATTTTAGACCACCTGTACTTCCAGATAATAAGTAAGCAGGCCAACCAAAAATAAGATGTAGAACTAGTTGGAGAATTCCATACTTAGTTTTGCCTAATTTACTTGAGAAAGATAGTTCCTTTTCACCTCCAGTTTTTTCGCTAATTCCATTCCCATCAATAACTATTGGGACGTGAGTTTCTCCATTAGTTATATGATTGGTGAAACGATGATGGACTGCATGTGAACGTTGCCAAGAGAAATATGGAACCAATAATAATGAATGAAGTAAATATCCAGTAATGGTTTCCAAAATCTTATTTTTCGAGAAGGCTCCATGACCACATTCGTGGGCAATTACCCAAAAACCCATCGCAGTAGTTCCTGACAAAAATGCATAAATAATCCAAATCGGGATCATTCTCTGACTAAAAGGAATTGTTAATCCTATTGCTATAACAATTGCCTGAATAATGATTGATTGTAAAAGATAGCCTAATGAAGTTATTGTTTGAGGTTTAAAGCAGTTATCTGGAATAACACTTTGAAACTCTTTCATGCTTGGAATATCACTCATTTTTATTGCAAGTGCTTGACCTTTGAGGCCAGAAAAATTAATATTGCTCAAATTATTTTGGGTGGGGATTTAGTTTTAAATAAATTTTTATTTATATATTTATTATCCATCAAAGATTCTTTTTATGAAAGTAATATGTAGTGTCAAATGTTCAAATAGTATTAATTAGGGCATATTTTTGAACATTGATAAATATTTTCAAAACTTTATAAGTTGTAAATTCTTAGTGATTAATAAAAAAAATTATTTTATGGCAACCAATAAAACTAAATATAGAAATAAAGTAGAAGTAATCGCAAAGGCAGAAAGAGGTAAGATCAAACCAGTATTTAGCCATCTTAAAAATCTGATTTTTCTATTAATTAACTTTACCAATTTTTTAATAGGACTAATCTAAACCTATTGAAGCCCCAATCCTCTAACAAATAAATTTAATAAATTTCAATAACAAAAAATATTTAATATTTTAAATTTTAAATAAATTCATCTGATCATTAGGTTTATTATTCAATTCTTCTTTTATCCATCCAGAAGATGACCATTCCATCATTATGGGGATTAACCCTTTCAATTCATCAGCATCCTTAACCTGTTCAGTCCATTGTTCTTCGTATCCATTAGGAACAATAACTGGCATACGATGATGTAAAGGTTTTATTAAATCATTTGGTTCAGTTGTTAAAATGCAGCAACTTTCTAACTCTGCTCCATCATGTGAAGACCATTTACTCCAAATCCCTCCTAACCAAAAAGTTTCATAATTCTCTTTCCTAATGCGATAGGTTTTTTCAAAAAACCCACTTGCAGGTATTAAACATCTTTTATGTTTCCAACTTCCACTAAATAATTTTTTATCTTCCACAGTTTCTGATCTCGCATTAAATGGTCTGGGTCTCCCTTTATCAAATGGATCTTTAGCCCAAGGTGATATAAAACCCCATGACATAAAAGTAGTCTGAATTTTTCCTTCATTTTTAATTACAAGGACTGGATCAGTAGGTCTAATTAAATTCTGAGTCTCGTATTTATTATCAAGACCACTGGGATAGTCTTGTTTTAAAACTTTTGGTAACTTATCAAATTTAGTTTTAAGTTCAAATCTTCCGCACATATTAAATTTTAAGGTTTGGTTTATAAATATTATTGGAAATTTATTTGATTGATTTAAAATCCTTTATATAACTTTAAATAATAAATAATTTCTGATAACTCATTAATTTTTTGAATCTTTTCTTGGTTAAATTCATTAATTAATTTATTTAGTATCTCAATATCTTTGGAAAAAAACATTAAATTACATTCCGCTTTTAGTCCTGAGATAGATCCTGCATATGAGTCCTCTATTACCCATGATTTCCTTGGATCGATATCCAATATTTTTAATGCTCTCAAATAGGGATCAGGTGAAGGCTTGCCATTAGAAATAAATTTATCATCTCCAAGAACCTTTGTCTTGAATAAATTTAACCAGGGATTTACAGAGCTTTTGATTTTAAAACTTTCACTACTACTACTTGTTACCAAAGCAATAGGTAATTTTGTATTTATACAAAATTTGATTAATTCTATTGCTCCTTTAAAAGGTTTTGCTTTAGTGAGCACTTTATCTACTTTTAATTTTTGAGTAATGAGTAATTCTTCTATTGAGCTTTCTATATTCATCCATTTAAGGACTTTTTTTGCGCAATCTACTCTTCTTCTTCCCTTTAATTCTAATAATTTATCGTTTGGTAAATAGTGATTATATTCTTTTGCGGTTTCACTCCAGGCATTAGCTAGTATTGGCTCTGTATCTAATAACACACCATCTAAATCAAAAAGAATTGCTTCTGGGAATTCCATCTTTTGTAGAAATATTTTTAGATAAACTTTTATTTAATATAGTCTTAATTTTTATTTCGGGATTTAATTACTTTTTTTCTTTAAATAATAATATTTTAGAAATTTGGATTAATTTCATAAGCCGCGAACGTATCTTTTAGACGATACTGATTGCTTACGAGGCTTTACTAATATTGGCAAAATAATAACTCCGGCAGTAAAAAAACATAATGGAGCAACGACCATGAGTATAGATTCTAGAGACATTAATTTATCTACAAATTTATCTTACAAATAGCAGTAATTATTTTTTTAGTCATGCGTATTTATATCTAATAAGTCCATATCTTTACAACTTTATATATTGTTAAGCAAAAGCGAAAAAAAGATTAAATATGAGAAGTTTTTTAGATTTATATCCTAGATAACACCCAGATAAACTTAATTAAGGTAAGGATTTTTTATGAATGAAGCTAAAAAATGGATGTTAATGACTTACTATTGTCCGACTCATGGTGATGCAGGAAAAGTAGAACCTATACAAGTCACAAGGCAAGAAATTTCTAATAACTTATTTGATAAGTCTAAATCTAAAAAGGAAATTTAATTGCCTAAATTTCTAAAACAAGTAAGCAAAGTTTGACAGGAATAGATATAAAAACTATTAATAGAGTGTAAATTTAATTACAAAAACGTCCATCTGCTTTAGTAGAACGCAGTATGGCTCAAACCAAAAGACGGGGGCTTGAGTAATTTTAGGAGTCTGCAATATGGTTAACATTTATTTTAATGGTAAATCATTTGTTTATAGCAAAGTAATTAATAACAAATTTATAAAGTTAACCTATAGAGGTTTAAGTTACTCTCGTAAATAAATTTAAGATCTTAAATTTCATGAAACAAAAAATTAAAAATTTAATTTGTTTTTTGATAATTTATTAGACTCAATTATTTCCCATGCTTCTGAAGCTGTATCTGCATATTTAAAAATTTTTAAATCTTCTTCGGTAATAAGTCCGAAATCAGCAAGGAATTTAAAATTAATTAAATTATTCCAATATTTGCTGTCAAATAAAATTATTGGAATTTCACTTTTCATTCCCGTTTGACGAAGAGTTAATAATTCAAATAATTCGTCTAGTGTCCCGAACCCTCCAGGAAAAAAAACAGCAGCAACAGAGCGCATTACAAAATGAATTTTGCGTAATGCGAAATAATTAAATTTAAAACAAAGTCCAGGAGTTATAAAAGAATTTGGCAATTGTTCATTCGGTAACTGTATGTTTAATCCTATAGACTTACAGTCTGCTTCAAAAGCGCCTCTATTTGCCGCCTCCATAATTCCTGGTCCTCCTCCTGTCACTATTACATGAGAATTGCATTTATCATCTTGATTATTTATTGAAGCTAGTTTTGAAAATTCTTTTGCAGAGTCGTAGTAATGACTCATAGAAAGTAAATTTTTTAACTTGTTAAATTTATTTTTTAATTTAATAGATTGAGGAAATTTTTCTAATAGTTTTTTTACTTCATCGATTTTGCTTTGAGCTGATGAGTCCTCGACAATTTTTGCACCGCCAAAAACGATAATAGTTGAGATGATATTTTGTTCTTCTAGGACTAATTCAGGTTTAGTTATTTCTAGTAGCATTCTTACACCTCGCATTTCGTCACGTCTAAGCAAATTAAGATCTTCCTGTGCAAGTTTGTAGGAATTTGAATCAAGTATTAAATTTAGATTTTTTTCTCTTTTATCAATATTATTGAGCTTTTTGAAGTCGTTTATATTCTTAATCATGGATTCAAGAAAAAATATGTTTTGATATAAAATTGATCTTTTTAAAAATAGTTGATTTAAATAAATTAAATATAGTTTTTCCTGTATCTATTGATCTAAATCGCATGTCAATTCACATTGATTCAGTTCAGTAGCCGAAATTTTATCCAAAATTCTTAGCATATCAACTTCAGAAAGATCTCCATTAGAGTTCCACTTTAGAGTCGTTTTTCTTTGAAGAGAATATTTTTTATTCATTTTTATTTCCTCCCTTAAGATGAATTTCTACACATCGTGTAACACATTCTTGATGTCCATCAACAATACTGCATTCACTAATGCATTCAAAATATGAATCTATAGTATCTTTTGCTGTTATTTGATTCGAAGAAAAAAACAACTCATCCATAATTTTTATCCCTTAATTTGGAATGAGATATAGCATGACTTTAAAAAGTAATTTTTGCTTTGTTAAGAAATTTCGGATAAATAAGTATTATTTACTATCTTCAAGTTTTGATTTTATAAAAAGGTTAAAACTTAGATTTTATTTTGTTTTATAGGAGCTATTAAAATATTTGAACTTAATCTTATTAATTTTAATTTTTCCCTTTAAGGTTGATTCTTTTGTAACTTCTCTGCTTTAGATTTATAACTATCTGGGTCAAAATCTTTTTGGATATCTTTTATGAAATCAAAAATAAATTCATTAGGACATTCAAGTTCTTTGTGAAGATCATTTAACTTTTGATGTATATATTTCTTAGTGCAAGAAATTAATCTATCTTTTTGATAATTTGTAGGTTCCCATTTTTGATTTTTCATATAAATTTCCCCCTATTTACTTAATTCTTATACTCTGTATTAGTGATATTAAAAAGTAAATCAGCATAAAGACTGATTTACTTTTTAATAATTTCGTTAGATGATAACAATGTACTTTTTAGATTTTCAAATGAGATCAATTATGAATTGGCTTTCTAAAATGTTAGAAAGCATGGCAAATGCTTTTATTCATCCTGTTAAAAATGATTTACCCCCATCTATTGGGGCTCATGCTTACAGTAGCATTCCTCTAAAAAGGAAAATGCGACGAAGAGTCAGCTAATATCTAATTAATCG
>QCVY01000025.1 GCA_003208695.1 Prochlorococcus sp. AG-686-P16
AAGGGCAGCGTGCGGCTCTAACCTTTTTATATATAGTGGCGATGATTCATTATTGCTTCCTATGTTATCTGTTGGTGCTGTTGGTGTAGTAAGCGTTGCAAGCCACATTGTGGGGTTGCAGCTAAAAATGATGATTGAATCATTTCACAAAGGAGAAGTCTCGATTGCTCTTGATATTCATGAAAGATTGCAACCACTTTTTAAAGCACTCTTTGAAACGACTAATCCAATTCCAATCAAAGCAGCTCTAGAACTAAAAGGTTGGCAAGTTGGTTCTCCTAGAAATCCATTAACACCTCTCATTAAAGAAAAGAAAGAAAACTTATTTCAGGTAATTCAAAATCTGTCTTTGTAAATACTCTTTTTAACGCTTTAATAAAGTTACTTTGAATAAAATAACCACAATTCTCGATTGTTAAAATACTTTAATTATGAATTCAAATCAAATCAAATCAAATAATACTCACACCTCATCTAAAACAAAAAGATTAAACGAACCTGCTTTAAAAATAATTCCTTTAGGTGGGCTGCATGAAATAGGAAAAAACACATGTGTTTTTGAATACGAGGATGACATTATTTTGATAGATGGAGGACTAGCTTTCCCCAGTGATGGTATGCATGGTGTGAATGTTGTTATGCCTGATACGTCCTATTTACAAGCCAACTTAAATAGATTTCGTGGAATGATAGTAACTCATGGGCACGAGGATCATATTGGTGGAATTTCTCATCATTTAAAGAAATTTAATATTCCTGTGATTTATGGCCCACCTTTAGCTATCTCAATGCTTAAAGGAAAAATGGAAGAAGCTGGCGTGGCTGATAGGACAACAACGCAGGCTATAGAACCAAGGCAAGTTGTCAGACTCGGTCAGCATTTTTCATTGGAATTCATACGTAATACTCACTCTATTGGCGATAGTTTTTCTTTGGCTCTAACTACTCCAGTAGGTGTTGTTTTCTTCACTGGAGACTTTAAATTTGATCATCTTCCACCTGATAAAAAACATGCTGATATTGAAAGAATGGCATTTTATGGAGAGAAGGGAGTCCTTTGCTTACTCTCAGACTCTACAAATTCTGAAGTAAAGGGTTTTGTTCCTTCAGAAATTTCTGTTTTTCCAAATTTAGATCGAATAATATCTGAAGCTAAAGGTAGAGTGATGCTAACCACTTTTGCTAGTTCAACTCATAGGGTTGCGATGGTGATCCAATTAGCAATGAAGCATGGACGTAAAATCGGATTAATGGGTAGGTCTATGCTAAATGTCGTGGGTAAATGTCGTGAATTAGGTTATATAAGTTGTCCTGACAATCTTTTTTTTCCAATTAAAAGCATAAGAGATTTACCGGATAGAGAAACTCTGCTCTTAATGACAGGTAGTCAAGGAGAGATAATGGCTGCATTAAGTAGGATAGGAAGAGATGAACATCCCCACGTTAAACTCAAAACTACTGATACAGTTATTTTCTCTTCCAGTCCAATTCCTGGAAATACAATTTCTGTAGCTCATAGTATTGATAGATTAATTAAATTAGGAGCTAAAGTTATTTATGGTAAAGAACATGGAATTCATGTTTCTGGCCATGGATGTAGAGATGATCAAAGATTAATGCTGGCATTAATCAAACCAAAGTTTTTTGTACCTGTTCATGGTGAATATAGAATGCAGGTTCTGCACGGTAAAACTGCTGAATCGATGGGCGTAGACCACAATAATATCCTCATCCTTGATAACGGAGATACAATTGAGCTTAGAGCTGATTCAATGATTCAAGGAGATCCAGTCAAGTCTGGAATTGAAATGTTGGATAATACGAGAACTTGTGTAGTAGATGCAAGAGCATTAAAAGAGAGACAGCAGTTAGCAGATGATGGAATAGTTACTGTTTTAGCTCCTATAAGCACAGATGGTAATATGGTTGCGCCACCAAGAGTAAGTTTGAGAGGCGTAGTAATTTCAGCTGATCCAAGAAAAATGTCGATGTGGACAGAAAGGGAGATCAATTGGGTATTAGAAAATCGTTGGAAACAATTATCAAGACAAACTAGTCCAAATAATTTTGAAGTTGATTGGATTGGGGTCCAAAGAGAGATTGAAAATGGTTTAACTAGAAGAATGCGAAGAGAATTACAAGTAGAGCCATTAATTCTATGCTTAGCTCAACCTGCACCAAGCGGAACCCGAGCTTATAAACCTCAAATAGTTAATGATCAAAATCAGCATCCTAAAAATAAACATTATCCAAATGTTAATAATCAAAATATAAACCGCAATCAAAATAATTATAAAAATAATCTATCTACTAAAAATACAAAGCAAGTCAATAATAATCAATCTGTAAAAGATTCTGTTACGACTCCAGTAGTTAAGACAGAAGAGGCACCTGCTGGAAGGACTAGAAGAAGAAGATCAGCAGTATCATCCTAATTTTTTTCAAGATTTATATAATTTTTATCCCAAAGAATCTTTAATCCATCTGGTAAATTTATTTGGCCTCTATCGTTGTCAAAAATCATAGAGGCTAAATTAGTTATATTTTTTGAGCTTAATTGTTTTTTGCAATCCCTTTTTAAAAAAGTATTTAATATGGTACATCTTGCTTCAATGCATAAGCTATTTAATAATTTTCTTTTTAGACCAAGTGCATCTTTACAAGATATGAAGGCAAGCTGACTAAGGTCGTTTTGCTCATTCTTATAATTACTCATTTTTTCTGCAAAACTATTTATCCTCATGGAACAACCAGGATACATAGTTTCTAAAATTGGAATAATTTTTTTTCTGACTAAATTCCTCTTAATTTTTAGATCGTAGTTAGTTGGGTCTTCCCAAATAGGAATGTTCTGAAGCTTGCAAAATTCCCTGGTATCTTGTCTGCTAAATATTAATAATGGTCTTATTAAAAATATGTTATTTTCAAGTAATCTTTTTTTGTCGAGATAGCTTAGCCCTGCATAATTGCTTCCTCTAGCTAAATTGAGTAAAAAAGTTTCTGCATTATCGGTATTCGTGTGCCCAGTTAATAAGTAAATATCAGTTTCTTTTTGGTGTTCAATAAATAAATGATTTGCCCTTTCAATTAATTTCTTATATCTCCAATCTCGCGCTTTTTCTTCAGAAGAAATATTTTTTTTATTGGCTCGATCAAAAAAAAATGAAATCTTTTTTTTATTACAGTAACTTTTTAAGTCAAGCGCATATGTTTCAGATTTTTCATGCCATTGATGATCTCCATGCCAAACATTCACAAACCAATTATGTTGCGTTTTCATATCGTTGATTAGGTTCAATAAAGTCATCGAATCTTGTCCTCCTGAAACTGCTATTAATAGATTTGCCCCATCTGGAATTAATGTTTTATTGCCTAAAAACTGTTTGTGCAGGAGATGATGCCAGGATGTCCAATTTTTTTGAATTGAATTTTCATTAGACATATTGTTTAACTCAGATAATATTTTTAAAAAAATACACTGTTTTAATAAAACAATGTCACAATCAGGTAATAAATTCATCAAGTCTATGAGTCTGATTCATCTTTTGCCACAAAAAATTCAAGAAGAGCTTAGCCGTAAATCTTTACTCAAAGTTATTTCAGGATTAAGTAATTTTGAGATCAAATCTGTTAAGAAAATTTCAGAAGCAGCTTTTGTGGGAGGAGCTGATTTAATTGATATGGCTTGTAAACCTGAATTAGTTGAATCCGCGATTGAGATATCATCATTACCAATTTGCGTAAGTTCTGTAGAGCCTAAATTATTTATAAATTCAGTTAAGGCAGGAGCTTCTTTAATCGAAATAGGCAATTACGATAGTTTTTATGAAAAAGGAATTACTTTTTCGGAGGAGAAAATTTTAAATCTCACAAAAGAAACTAAAGATTTTTTACCTAATATTCCTTTATCAGTTACAGTTCCTCATACTATGCCCATCGATAAGCAAGTTGATCTTGCAGTAAAATTAGTTTTTGAAGGCGCTGATATCATTCAAACTGAAGGAGGTAAAAGTTCTAATCCATATAATTCAGGAATTCAAGGATTATTGGAAAAGTCAGTCCCTACATTGGCGGCAACTTATGCAATATTTAAGGAATTTGAGAAACAGTCTATTAGCATTCCAATTATGAGTGCTTCCGGCCTAAGCGAGGTAACATGTCCTTTGGCATTATCATGTGGAGCTTCCGCCGTTGGAGTCGGATCTGCAGTTAATAATTTAGATGATTTAATATCCATGATTGCTGTAGTTAGAGGCCTAAAAGAATCTTTGAAAAATTCAATGATTAAAGAAAAAATTTCCTAAGATATAAAAATCTTAAGCTATTAGCTGAATGAATAACTATAAGCTTCAAGCACCCTATGAACCAAATGGTGATCAACCTAAAGCCATTAAGAAGTTAGTTCAAGGAGTTAATAGTGGTAAAGAGTTTCAAACTCTTTTGGGGGCAACAGGCACTGGAAAAACTTTTACTATTGCTAACGTAATCGAGCAAACAGGAAGACCAGCACTTATTCTCGCTCATAATAAAACTTTAGCAGCTCAATTATGTAATGAATTAAGGCAGTTTTTCCCTAAAAATGCAGTTGAATACTTCATTTCTTACTATGATTATTATCAGCCTGAGGCTTATGTTCCAGTAAGTGATACATACATAGCAAAAACCGCTTCAATTAATGAAGAGATTGATATGCTTAGGCATTCAGCTACAAGATCATTATTTGAGAGGAAAGATGTAATTGTTGTTGCCTCTATTAGTTGTATTTATGGTCTAGGAATACCAAGTGAATATTTAAAAGCTGCTGTTAAATTTGCAGTTGGAGAATCTATAGATTTACGTTCCTCTCTAAGAGCATTAGTGGATAATCAATATACAAGAAACGATGTAGAAATTAGTAGAGGCAGATTTCGAATTAAGGGAGATGTATTAGAAATTGGACCAGCTTATGAAGATAGATTGATTAGAATTGAATTATTTGGAGATGAGATTGAGGCTATTAGATTTGTTGATCCATTAACTGGAGAGATTCTTGAGAGTCTTGATCAAGTGAGTGTTTACCCAGCTAAGCATTTTGTTACCCCAAAAGAGAGATTAGAGGCTGCCATTAGTGCTATCAGAAGTGAATTAAAAGAACAACTCGATAAATTTGCCTATGAAGGAAAGTTGTTGGAGGCGCAGCGTTTAGAACAACGCACAAAATATGATTTAGAAATGCTTAGAGAAGTTGGATATTGTAATGGCGTTGAAAATTATGCACGTCATTTAGCTGGGAGAGAAGAAGGAACTCCTCCAGAATGTTTGATAGATTATTTCCCAAAAGATTGGTTATTAGTAGTCGATGAAAGTCACGTAACATGCCCGCAATTGCATGCAATGTATAACGGAGACCAAGCTAGAAAAAAGGTTTTGATAGATCATGGTTTTAGGTTGCCTAGTGCTGCAGACAATAGACCTTTGAAGTGTGAAGAATTTTGGGAAAAATCTAGACAGACATTGTTTATTAGTGCAACCCCTGGCCAATGGGAGTTGGATCAATGCGAAGGCCATTTTATTGAACAAGTTATTAGGCCCACAGGTGTTTTAGATCCTATTATTGATGTAAGGCCTAGTGATGGACAAATAGATGATCTTTTATCAGAAATAAGAGTTAGAGCTAAAAAGAATCAAAGAGTACTTGTGACAACTCTTACAAAAAGGATGGCAGAAGATCTTACAGATTTTTTATCTGATAATAAAGTTAGAGTGAGATATTTGCATTCTGAAATTCATTCGATTGAAAGGATAGAGATTATTCAAGATCTTAGATTGGGTGAATATGATGTATTAGTTGGAGTGAATTTGCTAAGGGAAGGACTTGATCTGCCTGAAGTTTCTCTGGTTGCCATTTTAGATGCAGATAAAGAGGGTTTTTTGAGAGCAGAGCGTTCACTTATACAAACTATTGGAAGAGCGGCAAGACATGTTGAGGGGGTTGCTTTGCTTTATGCAGATAACTTTACTAAATCAATGAAAAGAGCGATATCTGAAACTGATAGAAGAAGAACTATCCAAAAAAAATATAATCAGGTCAATGGTATTATCCCAAAACCTGCAGGTAAGAAAATAGAAAATTCAATATTATCTTTTTTAGAGCTTTCCCGAAAATTAGATACCGGTGGATTATCTAAAGATCTGATAAATATTGTTAGTAATAAAACAGATGAAATCTTAAATGCTAAAGATAATCTATGTTTACTAGATGAAATGCCTAGTTTAATTGACAAATTAGAAAATAAAATGAAAGATGCAGCAAAAGAACTAAATTTTGAAGAGGCAGCAAATCTTAGAGATAGAATTAAGAAACTTAGGCAAAAATTATCTAGAAATAGTTAATTAATTATTTATCTAATTCGAAATAAGAATGAATTGCATTGACTGCTTGGTCACAATCCTTTTCTAAGACGATACAAGAAGTTCTTATTTCGCTGGTAGCAATCATTTCAATATTAATATCTTTATTAGCAAGTGCTCTAAATATTTTTCCAGCTGTTCCAACCTTAAAGGCCATTCCAGCTCCCACTGTGCTTACTTTGGCTATCGCTGGTCCATCTTCGATAAATGATCCTGGTAAATTTTTTGTTAAAGAGTGGAAAATTTTATTAGCTTTTTCTCTGTCTTGTTTATTCATAGTAAAACTAATATCTTTGGTTTTGAAAGATGTGAACCTTTCAGATTGAACAATAGTATCAAAAATCAAATTATTCTCTGCGAGAGCTAAACATATTGAAGCTGCCACCCCAGGCTTATCAGGCAGGTTCCGAATACTAACTTGAACCTGATTTTTATCTAATGCAATTCCTCTTACTTCGGGTTGTTCTTCTCTTACAATTACTGGATTAACAAATATTTGTGTATCAGATAATTTAAATTTTTCACCGACAAATCGAATAGCTTTTGGAATATTATTAATGTCAATAACGCAGCTGACTTTGATTTCGCTGGTAGCTATTAATCGTACATTTATGTTTGCTTTGGATAAAGTATCAAATAAATCCGCTGATACACTTGGTCTCCCCATTATTCCAGCGCCTTGAATACTTAACTTAGTCATATTTGTTTTGAAATTATATTCGCCACCTAATTGATTTGTTATCAATTTGCATTGCTCAATAGTTTTGGTTAAATCAAACTCATTAACTGTAAATGCAATTTCATTGCTCTTCCCATCATGTGTAGCTTGGATTATTAAATCAACATTAATGCTCGCTTCAGACAAGGTTTCAAAGATTTTTGCTGCAATTCCAGGTCTATCAGGTAGGTTGGAAATACTAAATACGATTTGATTTTCTAATACTTCTAGACTATTTACAGTTTTTGTTAATTCTAACCCTCCTCTCTTAAGAACTAATGGTTTTATTTTGCTATGTAGAAGAGTACCATTTGAGAAGGTTTGACTAGATTTAACGTATAATTTTATTCCATAATTGCGAGCAATTTCTACAGCTCTTGGATGAAGTACTGATGCACCAACACTTGCAAGTTCTAGCATCTCTTCACAACTAATAATATCTAATAATTTTGCATTAGGTACTATTCTTGGATCAGTGGTAAGGACCCCAGGAACATCAGTATATATCTCGCAAGTTTCTGCACCTAATGCTGTAGAAAGTGCTACTGCTGAAGTATCTGAACCACCTCTTCCCAAAGTTGTGATTTCCATTGATCCAGTATGACTAAGAGTGGAGCCTTGAAACCCAGAAACTACTACTACATAACCTTGATCAAGGTAGTTTTGTATTCGTTCTGTTTTGATATCAAGAATTCTTGCTTTCCCATGAATTGATTCAGTAATAATTCCAACTTGGCTACCTGTCAAAGATATTGCAGGAATTCCATATTCATTTAATGACATTGATAGAAGTGCCATAGTTACTTGCTCCCCTGTAGAGAGGAGCATATCTAATTCTCGACTATTGGGATTTTTGCTGATTGATTCTGCTAACTTATTTAAGTGATCTGTAGAATTACCCATTGCAGATACAACTGCGACGATATCATTTCCAGCTTCTTTACTTTGAATAATACTTTGGGCAATCGCTTTAATTTTTGTAATATCTCCAACTGAAGTGCCACCAAATTTTTTGATTAATAAAGCCATATTTAAATCATAATATAAATTATCAAACTTAATATTTGATTAACTTAAGTTAACGAGACTTTCAGTAAAAACATTAATAGGATTATTGCCTTTTTTTAGTGATGATTCAATATCTAGTAAATTACTCATCAATTTAATTAAGAAATCGGAGGATGTATTGTTTACTTTTTTACGTATAAAATAAATTCTTTTTGGGTTAGATATATTTGCAAGTTTGCATATTTCTGATAAATCTTGCTCACCAGATTTATGAAGTAGTTTTACGATGGTATGCATTCTGATTTGACTTATTAATCCCGCATTGAGCCTTAAAGCAGGTTCTCCTTTTTTTAATAAATAATGGATTTCTATAAGAGCCTCATTAATACTATTTTCTAATAGATGATCGATTATTTTAAAGATATTAGACTGATGATCATTAAATATTTTTTTTACATCATCACTTTTTAGAATAAGTTCTTTGTTTTTATCATTATTCGATGCAGATAGATATATCTTTGCTTTAGCTAATTCGCTCATTAAGTTAAAACTATCATTTCCCACTGAATTAATAATTAAATCAGCAGTCCCTTTACCTAAATTAATATTCATCGAATTTGCGGTGGCTTCTATGTATCTTTTCTGGCCTTCAAAATCCCAGATATCGGGCAAAGAAAATGACGTTTCACTTGCTAAATCTTTTTTTATTAAATTTTGAATAAATTTTGTACTCTTTAGTCTTGAATCTGGTTTTTTTGTATTTTGTAAAAGAAAATAAGTGTTACTTGGAATGTTTTGATAAATTTTTTCAAATTTGACTCTTATTTCCTCATTTTTATTTGTGAATATTGGGTTATTTTTTAATACAATTACTCGTGATCCATCCCCTAAAGGAGGCGTTAGTATTTCATTAAATGCTTGTTTTATTTGATTATCATCATCACCATTTAAATAACTAATATTTATTTCGCCCCATGTTTTGGATACCTTTTCATCAATTATTTTTTTTATAAACTTATTACTTGCATTTAAATCATTTCCCCATATTATTTGTATTGGCATATCTCCAAAAAACAGGCTTGTTATAATTATGCTTTCTTTAAGATAATATAAATAAAATTTTAATGATAAAAGACCATCCTATTTTTTTAGAAAGTATTAGGTTTATTAAATCTAATTTGATTGAAAATAATTTTAATTATTTGGAAAATAAAGTTTTAGAAAGATTAGTGCATACTTCAGGTGATTTTAATATTCAGAAACTTTTGGAATTTAGTGAAGGAGCATGTGAAAAAGCTATTAAATCTCTTAAAGCTGGAGCCCCAATATTGACTGATACTGATATGGCTGCTGCAGCTATTAAAACAATGGCAAAAAATACAAATGGAAACTCAGTTGTTTCGGCGAAACAATGGTTTAATGATAAAGATTTATCAGGGTTGACTAAAACTGCATATGGGATAGAAAAAGGTTGGATTGAATTATCAGCCAAAAATTCAGGAATTCAATCACCAATAATTGTTATTGGAAGCTCTCCAACTGCATTGATAAATTTATTAGAGATCATACAGAATTCACAACAGATTCCTAGTTTAATTATTGGAATGCCTGTTGGTTTTATTGGGGTTAGTCAAAGTAAAAAAAAATTGCTCAACACTAATTATCCTAGAATTGTTGTGAACTCTACGAGAGGAGGGGCTGCAATGGCCGCAGCAGCTGTAAATGCCTTATTAAGAGAAACTATTTAAAATATTTTTATTTAATTGTAATTTGAGAATTCAACTGATTGTTTTTTTCTAAATAATCTAGAACTAATCTAGCTTTATTAATAACTTCTTTAGGAACCCCGGCTAACTTAGCGGCTTCAATTCCATAACTTTTGTTCGCACCACCTTTTTCAATTTTATGACAAAAAAATAGTTGATCTTTTTTCTGTTTAACTAGTACTTGGAAATTTTCTACGTTTGAATTTGTATTTTTAAGATAATTTAATTCATGATAATGAGTAGCAAAGATCGTATTACATACAATTTTTTTTGCAAGATATTCACTTACTGACCATGCTATTGATAGTCCATCAAAAGTAGATGTCCCTCTTCCTATCTCATCAAGTAAGACAAGAGAGTTTGATGTCGCTTGATTTAGTATTGACGCAGTTTCTGACATTTCTACCATGAATGTCGATTGTCCCGTTGATTGATCATCTACGGCTCCAATTCTTGTAAATATTCGATCTACAATTTGAATTTCAGCTTTGCTTGCAGGGACGAAGCTTCCAATTTGAGATAGAATTTGTATTAATCCTATTTGTCTAATAAAGCAACTCTTTCCACTTGCATTTGGACCCGTTAATATTATTAATTTTTGCTTACTATTAAACAAAATATCATTAGATATAAATTGTCTATTAGTTAATAGTTGTTCAACGATAGGATTTCGTCCTGCAATAATTTTCGTGCTTTGTTGGTCTGTTGAATTAGTAATGGGTAAAATAGTTGGTTTAATAAAATTATTTTCTAATGATGTAATTGCTAAACCGAGTAATGCATCTATACAGGCAATAGATTTTGCAATGGATCTAATCCTTTTTGTTTTAGAAGATACAAGATTTCTTATCTCGCAAAATAATTCATATTCTTTAGCAGACGCGCGATTTTTGACTTGAAATATTTTACTTTCTCTATTTTTGATTTCTGTGGTTACATATCTTTCCTCATTTGTAAGAGTTTGTCTTTTAATCCAATGAGCAGGTGCTAAATTAACTTTAGATTTATTAATTGATATGTAATAACCAAAGTTTTTATGGAATTGAATTTTTAAATTTGATATTTTACTAATTTTTCTTTCTTTTAATTCTTCTTGATTCAACCAATCTGAGTAGTCATCTATTAAATTACGTAAGCCATCTAACACATTATCAACTCCATCATGGATAATTCCTCCCTCACTAGTATTTAAAGGGGGATTTTCTACTAGCTTGAAGCTTATTATATCTGCTAACTCTAAAAGCTCATTATCAATATTTTTTAATTGATCCGTCCAGGATGGGATTTCATACTTTAATAATTCAACAATTGACTTTAATCTAGGTAATTTTTTCAACCCCTCTGAGATTGCTATTAAATCTCTTGGACTGGCATGCCCCGCGCATGCTCTTCCTGAAAGTCTCTCTAAATCGCCCATAGCTCTAAGTATATTTTGGGTATCTATCCGTAACTTTTTAGACTCTAAAAAGTTTGAAATAATATTTTGTCTTTTACAAATTTCATCAATATTTAATAATGGAGAGTCTATCCATCTTCTTAAACATCTTGCACCCATGCAGGTATATGTTCTATCAATACTCCACAGAAGTGAACCAGCATAATTATTTTCTCTTTGTGTATTTTTTATTTCTAAATTTTTTTGAGTTTGATAATCAATAATTAAATGATCTTGTGGAAATTGTATTTGTGGGAAATCTAAAGAAATTTTTAGAGATGAATCATTCTCCAAATTTGAAGGATTGATTTTCTCTAAATAATTAAGTAAGCCACCAAGTGCTTTAGTCGCATTATTTAAATTCTTGAGTCCTAGACCCTCTAAACTAAGAATTTGAAAATAGTTTTTTATAGTTGAAGATGCTTCATTAATACTGAAAAAAGTTTCTTGGGTGACGGTAAATATAATTTGTTGATTTTGGTTTTCTAATAACTTTTTCTCTTCATTGCTTCCAACGATGATTTCTGATGTATCTAATTTAATAATTTCATCGAATAATTTTGAGATGGATATACCTTCCATTGTTAATAATTCTCCCGTACTCACATCTGCTCTTGAAAGACCCCATTCATACAAATCTTCTGAAATGTTTGTTGATAAGTGGATTGCTGTTATCCAATTATTTTTTTTCGCAACCAACATACCTTCTTCAATGACAGTTCCTGGCGTGATTATTCTTGTGATTCCTCTTTTCAGTGGTGTGCCGTAATTTCCAGTACTTTTTTCTAACTGATCACATATAACTACTGAATGGTTTTTTTTTATTAATTCGGCGCAGTATCTCTCCATTGCATGATGAGGTACTCCTGCCATGGGGATTCTACCAATTTCTTTACCCGCATCTTTGCTGGTTAAGGTTATTTCTAATAGGTTAGATACGAATACAGCATCTTCAAAAAAACATTCAAAAAAGTCACCTAATCTATATAACAACAATCTATTGCTGTTTTCTTCTTTCAATGTCACATAATGTTTGAGAATTGGAGTTAATTTTTGTTTCTCAACTGTTTT
>QCVY01000026.1 GCA_003208695.1 Prochlorococcus sp. AG-686-P16
CATATTAACTGATGATGAATTACGGAACGAGACTCATAATCTTAAGTCCAGCATCTCATCAGAGTTAAATATTAAAAAACAAAAGGAGCTATTAGAAGAAATATTACCAAAAGCTTTTGCAATCGTCAGAGAAGCAAGTAAAAGAGTTTTAGAAATGCGTCATTTTGATGTCCAATTAATTGGCGGGATGGTTCTCCATGAAGGTCAAATTGCTGAGATGAAAACTGGAGAAGGTAAAACTCTAGTTGCAACTCTGCCCTGTTATCTTAATGCTTTAACTGGTAAAGGTGTACATGTTGTTACTGTAAATGATTACTTAGCTCGAAGAGATGCTGAGTGGATGGGACAAGTGCATCGTTTCTTGGGTTTATCAGTTGGTCTAATTCAGCAAGATATGAGTCCTTCCGAAAGGAAAAAAAACTATGCATGTGATATAACTTATGCAACTAATTCTGAATTAGGCTTTGATTATTTGAGAGATAACATGGCTACTGAAATCGAAGAAGTAGTTCAAAGAAAATTCAATTATTGTGTTATAGATGAAGTTGATTCAATTTTAATTGATGAAGCAAGAACTCCTCTAATAATTTCTGGTCAAATTGAACGGCCACAAGAAAAATATCAAAAAGCGGCAGAATTATCATTGTCTCTCATTAAGGCGAAGGAGTTGAGTAAAGATGGAATTGATCCAGAGGGTGATTATGAAGTTGACGAAAAACAACGTAGTTGCATATTAACTGATCAAGGATTTGCAAAATGTGAAGAGTACTTGAAGGTGAATGATTTATATAATCCCAAAGACCCATGGGCCCATTACATTACTAACGCTATAAAAGCTAAAGAATTATTTGTCAAAGATGTAAATTACATCATTAAAAAAGATGAAGCAGTAATAGTTGATGAATTCACAGGAAGAGTTATGCCTGGAAGAAGATGGAGTGATGGACAACATCAGGCAATCGAAGCAAAAGAAGGTCTTAAAATTCAGCCTGAGACCCAAACATTAGCATCCATAACGTATCAGAACTTTTTCCTTTTATATCCTGGATTGGCTGGTATGACAGGAACTGCTAAGACCGAAGAGGTAGAATTTGAAAAAACTTACAAATTAGAGTCAACAGTTGTTCCAACTAATCAGATAAGGAAAAGACAAGATTGGGCTGATCAAGTTTTTAAAACAGAACTTGGGAAATGGAAAGCGGTCGCTAATGAGACGGCAGAAATACATAGGAACGGCAGACCTGTTTTAGTAGGTACAACAAGTGTCGAAAAAAGTGAGTTATTAAGTAAGTTGCTTTTCGAACAGCAAATCCCACATAATTTACTAAATGCAAAACCAGAGAATGTTGAACGGGAGGCAGAAATCGTAGCTCAGGCTGGAAGATCAGGTGCCGTAACTATCGCAACAAATATGGCTGGAAGAGGGACTGATATTATTCTTGGCGGTAATAGCGATTATATGTCAAGGCTAAAATTAAAAGAGACTTTAATGCCCTTACTTGTTAAGCCAGATAATGAGCACAAGCCCCCAATACCTCAACAAAGAAATTCAAAAGCTGGGGGAGGATTTTCTGCAAAGGTTGACTCAATTTCAAATAAAAACACTAAAAGTGGTGTAGATAGTCTTTTCCCATGTCAGTTAGGCGAGGATATTACAAGAAAACTATCCTTATTATCCAATGAACTTGTAAAGAATTGGGGAGATAGAAGCTTAACGATTCTGGAGTTAGACGATAAAATTGCGACTGCTGCTGAAAAAGCTCCAACTGAAGATAAACTAATACAATCTTTGAGAGAATCTTTATCAGAAGTGAAAAATGAATATGAAAAGGTCTTAATTAATGAAGAAGAAAATGTTCGCAATGCTGGAGGTCTTCATGTCATAGGAACTGAAAGGCATGAGTCAAGAAGAGTTGATAATCAACTTAGAGGAAGAGCAGGGAGACAAGGAGATCTTGGAAGTACCAGATTCTTTTTATCTTTGGAAGATAATTTATTAAGGATCTTTGGAGGAGATAGGGTGGCAAACTTAATGAACGCTTTTAGGGTAGATGAAGATATGCCTATAGAGTCAGGAATGCTTACTAGATCCTTAGAAAGTGCTCAGAAGAAAGTCGAGACTTATTATTACGACATCAGAAAACAAGTTTTTGAATATGATGAGGTAATGAATAATCAAAGAAAAGCAGTTTATAATGAGAGATTAAGAGTTTTAAAAGGGAATGATCTAAAGAAACAAGTCATGGGCTATGGAGAAAGAACAATGGAAGAAATTGTAGAAGCTTATATTAATCCTGATTTACCTCCAGAAGAATGGGATATAGATCAGTTGATTTCTAAAGTAAAAGAATTCATTTATTTATTAAATGATCTTAAGTCAACAGATGTTAGTGTGTTATCACTTGAAGAACTAAAAAATTATCTTCAAGAGCAATTACGTATTGCATATGATTTGAAAGAGGCTCAAATAGAGCAATTTCGTCCAGGTTTAATGAGGGAAGCTGAAAGGTTTTTTATACTTCAACAAATTGATAATTTATGGAGAGAACATCTTCAATCGATGGATTCTTTAAGAGAATCAGTAGGATTAAGAGGTTATGGTCAAAAGGATCCCTTGATTGAATATAAAAATGAAGGTTATGATATGTTTCTTGAAATGATGACTAATATGAGAAGAAACGTCATTTATTCAATGTTTATGTTTCAACCTAAAAGTGAAAAAGAGACTAATAATTAATTCAAAATTAATCATCTCCTAAGAATTCTATTATTTCTTTGTCTTTTAGATTTTGAGCATTACCAACTTTAGAAATTTCGATAGATTCTGAATTCACCAAGCATTGAAAGGTTTTTTCTAATTTAAGAATTTGGGTTTCAAGCTGATCTATTCTATCCATTAAATTTTTAATTACATTAGCTTCGGCATCTGGTAAAGCAGAGTGTGCCAGAGGATTTACTTTTACACCACTTTGATGAACTACTCTTCCTGGTATTCCAACAACAGTACTATTTTGTTCGACATTACGAACAACGACTGATCCTGCGCCAATTCTAGTATTTGGCCCAATTATTATAGAACCTAGAACTTTTGCTCCTGCTCCTACTACAACATTCTCCATTAATGTTGGATGCCGTTTGCCATGACTTTTACCAGTACCTCCTAACGTCACCCCTTGATACAGTAAGCAGTTATTACCAATTTCAGCTGTTTCGCCGATGACAACACCCATGCCATGATCTATAAAAACTTTTTTCCCGATTTTGGCACCTGGATGTATTTCTATTCCTGTGAATAATCTATTTAAATGACTTAATAATCTCGGAATTAAAGGTAATTTTAATAGCCATAATTTATGGGTCAACCTATGAACGATAATTGATTGAAAACCAGGATAGCAAAGAAAAATTTCTAAAATTCCTCTTGCTGCAGGATCTCTCTCTCTTATTATCTCAATATCTGACTTGAAAGTTCTTAGCATGATTAATTAATTAATAACTCCTATTTCTGTCTTTAAATGATTTATGGTTTTGATGCTTAAATAATTTTTTGCACATATTATTTGTGGTACTCTCATCAATTGCGAACGATTTTTTAACAAAGTATTTTCAATTACGGATAAACTTGGGCCATCGCATACTATATGATTGGAAGCTTTTAAAAGGGATAATAATCTATTACTGTTATCCGAGATGGTAGTCATGATTACTATATCACTTCCTCTCATGCTATGAATGATAATTTCTGCGGCTCTTAATAGGCCAGGGCTGATGCTTACAATACCTACACAACTCCCAGGTTTTAATTCTTTGATTATTTTTAATTCTTTCTGAAAGTCACTCAAATCAACTGCAACAGCTCTAACTCTATATTTTTTTGCTAATTTTTCTAAGGGTTGTAAAAAATATCTACTTGTGACTATTGTCCCATTATTGGAGTTGCAAAGAACTTTATCTAATTCTTCCATTGGGACAACCTCCACTGGGACGTTGATGTTTGGAGAGAGGTCTTCTGCAATTAACATAGAGGCACCTATATCTTCCCGAGGGGTACTAACTATTATTCTTGATCCACATTTAATACGCCAATCAATTTCATTAGTCAAAAGATTTCTTGTTTCTTGAAGAGTGCATCCAAGTTTGATTAATTTATCGATTGCTTTTTTTGACTCTAGATCAGGAGTTGTATTTATATTGTTTTTTGAATTAAAAGATTTTTTAAAATCTTCTTTTTTAAGATTATCTCTTACATAAATCCCTGATCCTGCTATCGCTTCAACAACTCCGTCCGTTTCTAGTTGTCTGTAAACTTTACTTATTGTATTACGATGCAATCCTGTTTGCATCGCTAATTGTCTTGTACTAGGCAAGCGATGACCCGGAGGATAATATCTAGCTGCAATTGCAAAGCAAATTTGATTATATAACTGTGTAGAAGCCGGAATATCAATTTCTTGTTTAATATGAAATCTCACTTTAGAAAAAACCTAATTAATTTCTTGTATGTGTATGAGTGTTATTTTAACATCCGTCAAAAATTTTGAATGAATTTCGTATTGTTAAATTGCCTTAATTTACCCCTCTTCTTTTTTAATTAAAGGTGTTTTTCTGGGACTTAAAAACATAATCATATTTCTACCTTCTCTTTTCGGCCTTTGTTGAACTTCTGACTGTTCTTCTAAATCATTTGCCATTTTTAAAAGGAGTGTTTCTGCTAAATTTGAGTGCTGAATTTCTCTACCTCTAAAAAAAACTGTGCATTTAACTTTATCCCCTGATTTTAAAAATCTAATAGCTTGACCTATCCTTACGTCATAATCATGCTTATCGATCTTGTATCTCATTTTTACTTCTTTTACTTCAGTTTGGTGAGATTTTTTCTTTGTTTCTTTTGCTTTTTTTTCTTGCTCAAATTTATATTTTCCGTAATCCATAATCCTACAAACAGGTGGATTAGCTTTCTCGCTCACTAAAACTAAGTCAAGTCCTCTTTGATCAGCAATTTCTAATGCTTTTATTCTATCAATAACTCCTAGTTGCTGCCCATCTGAATCAACAACTCTTAGTTGAGGATATTTTATTCGTTCGTTAATATTTGGGAGCTCTCTAACAGGAGCGCGGCGATCAAAGCGTGGACGTGGTGGCATTCAGTTTCTTTAAATGATTGTTTTGATGATGAAAAAATCTACTTACTTTATAAAGTTAGCGCAAAGCATACTTTATATTGATTATTGCATCTTTTAGTAGGTTTTTGTTATTAAGCCATATTGGATTGTTCTTATTACGGAACCATGTTTTCTGTCTCTTAGCAAATTGGATTGTTTTTGTTGTTGTTAGTTCAATAGCTTCCTCAATGTTTAAATTTTTCTTTATTACGTCCTTGGCTTCTTTATATCCAATCGTTTCAAGCAAAGGTAAATTTGATCCATATTGATTAATAATATCTTCGGTCTCATCTATAATCCCAAATTTAAACATATTTTTTGTCCTTTTAGAAATCCGTTCTTTTAAATCTTCTCTATCTAGACCTAATTCTAATATTTTCCATGGGGGAGGGTTTTGGAATGTTTGAGATGACATTGGTTTACCTGTTAAATAAAAGACCTCTAAAGCTCTTATTGTTCTAACTTGATCAGCGTAATTAATTTTTTTTGTTAAAACAGGATCACAAATTTCTAAAAGTTCCCAACATTTTTCTTGACCTAATTGTTCTAATTGTGACCTTAAAGCTTTTTGAGGAGGTACATCAGGAGCAAAGAATCCCTTTATTATTGAATTCATATACAGTCCGCTACCGCCTACTAGAAAGGGAATTCTTTTTTGCTTTAGTTCTCGATTTATTGAATTTGTAGCAATTTCTTGAAATTGTTTAGCATTTACTTGGCTAGACGGTTCTTCAAGGTCTATAAGAAAATGCTTTATTATTTTTTGTTGTTCTTTATTTGGCTTTGCTGTACCTATGTCCATAAATCGATAAAGTTGCCTCGAGTCGACATTATGAATATTGATATTAAAATATTTAGCAATGTCGATTCCTAGCTCAGTTTTACCGCTCGCTGTAGGCCCGATTAAAACTATTACTAAAGGTTTTGGTGGGAACATATGTGATTATTTGGAAGAAATATTCGATTCATATGATTAAAGTGATTAAATTTTGCATTTACTTCAAGCCTTTCTCTCATACCGATGGTAAATTTAATGAAACGCCTTTTAAAAATAACATTTTAAAAGTTTTATTTTTACTTTTTATATTAAATGAGTGAGGAAAAAAGATCTAATAAAATCTCCAATGACTATGGTGCTGATCAGATACAGGTTTTAGAGGGTTTAGAACCTGTTCGTAAACGACCAGGTATGTATATTGGCTCGACTGGTCCAAGAGGGTTGCACCATTTAGTGTATGAAGTCGTAGATAATTCTGTAGATGAAGCACTAGCTGGTCATTGTGATCATATTGAGATAGTTCTTAAAGATGATGGATCAGCTTTGATTTCAGATAATGGGAGAGGTATTCCTACAGATATTCATCCAAGAACAGGCAAAAGTGCTCTGGAAACTGTTCTTACTGTTCTACATGCAGGGGGGAAATTTGGAAGTGGTGGATATAAGGTTTCTGGAGGATTACATGGTGTCGGAATATCTGTTGTTAATGCTTTAAGTGAGTGGGTGAATGTTACTGTTTTAAGAGATGATAATGAGTTTAAACAAAGATTTGAGAAAGGAATTGCAAAAGGTGAATTAAAATCCCAAAAACAGCAAAATAAACCATCTCAAAAAGGTACAACAATTTGTTTTAAGCCAGATACAACGATATTTACTGATGGTATTGAATTTGATTATGCTCTTTTATCCTCAAGATTAAGAGAATTGGCTTATCTTAATGGCGGCGTCAAAATTATATTTAGAGATGAGAGGCAGAAATTATCGGATGGTTCTTTTAAAGAAGAAATTTATTTATATGATGGTGGCATTAAAGAATATGTTGAGTACATAAATAAAGAAAAGGAATCTATTCATTCTGAGGTTATTTATGTCGATTCACAAAAAGATAATGTTTACGTAGAGGCAGCTTTACAATGGTGTTCGGATGTTTATTCAGATAACATATTAGGTTTTGCAAATAATATCAGAACAATAGATGGAGGCACACATATAGATGGCTTAAAAACAGTATTGACTAGAACTTTTAATGCTATCGCGAAAAAAAGAGGTAAAAGAAAAGAAGTTGATAAAAATTTGTCAGGAGAAAATATAAGAGAAGGTTTGACGGTCGTATTATCTGTAAAAGTTCCAGAGCCAGAATTTGAAGGTCAAACAAAGACAAAATTGGGAAATACTGAAGTGAGAGGCATTGTTGACTCGCTCATAGGAGAATCATTAATAAAGTATATGGAATTTAATCCTAATGTTTTTGATTTGATTCTAGAAAAAGCAATTCAATCTTTTAATGCGGCAGAGGCAGCGAAAAGAGCAAGGGATTTAGTAAGGAGAAAAAGTGTTCTTGAGAGTTCAACTTTGCCTGGTAAATTGGCAGATTGCAGCTCAAGAGATCCCTCAGGTGCAGAGATTTATATAGTTGAGGGTGATTCGGCTGGAGGTTCAGCTAAACAAGGAAGAGATAGGAGATTTCAGGCAATTTTACCTTTGAGAGGAAAAATATTAAATATTGAAAAAACAGATGATGCGAAAATATATAAAAATACAGAAATTCAATCCCTAATCACTGCTTTGGGGTTGGGTATAAAGGGAGAAGAGTTTAATGTTAATTCTCTAAGGTATCATCGAGTTGTAATTATGACTGATGCAGACGTTGATGGGGCCCATATTAGAACATTACTATTAACGTTTTTTTATAGATATCAAAGGGATCTTGTTGAAAAAGGTTTCATATATATAGCATGTCCCCCTCTATATAAAGTTGAAAGAGGTAAAAATCATAAATATTGCTATAACGAAAATCAATTAAAGAAAACGATAGAAGATTTCGGAGAAAAAGCTAACTATAATATTCAAAGATTTAAAGGTTTAGGTGAAATGATGCCCAAACAATTATGGGATACAACAATGAATCCTCAGACCAGGATGATGAAAAGAGTAGAAATTGAAGATGCTTTAGAAGCAGATAGAATATTCAATATTTTGATGGGAGATAAGGTCGCACCGAGAAGAGAGTTTATTGAAACTCATAGTGCGAATTTAGATATGGCGACATTAGATATATGATAAAAAATATTTGTTTAATTGGATTCGCTCTGATTGGTCCAATTACCTTACCTGCTGGAGGAATACAAAGGAATTTAAATGAATACAATATTCTTAATAGTTCCAAGGAAATCATATTAAGTGCAAATTGTTCACTTTATACTGTTCCTGAAATTAATGCAAAAAAACTGTTAGTTCTTGATACCGGTTCTTCATTATCAGTTTTACAAAAATGGGTAGTCAACGAAAATAATAGTTGGGCACGAGTAGAATTACTCACAAATCGATTTATTGAACATCCTAATAGAACAAAAAGGGGTTGGATTAAAATATAGATTTTGGGATTGGATGGTGTTATTTATATTTTAGCAGGAAGTACTTTTGGATTAATTTTAAAGATGTTTATAAATTATATTTCTGGGAGACAGAAAGTATTTTCTTCTAATAACATTTTAATAGTAAATGTTTTAGCCTCTTTATTTTTAGGTATTTTCGTAGGTTTAAATATAACAAATAAGAATTTAATATTATTTTTTTTTGTTGGTTTTTTAGGTTGTTTAAGTACATTTTCATCTTTTATATATCAGTTATTTAATTTGATTCAAAAAAGGAAATATTTACAACTATTGCTTTATTATTTTGAAGTTTTATTATTATCTTTTTTATTTTTTTGTTTAGGATACTTTATTACTTTAATCTGCATAAAATGAATAAAAAATATTTATCAACTCTATTATTAACTGCCTATTTTGCAACATTTTTAAGGTTTTATTTAAATAATAATTTTGTTGTTTCTCTTTTAGGTTCTTTTTTATATGGCTTTTTTGTTTCAAGGACAATTAGTAAGTCAAAAAGAGAAATTCTATTAATTGGTTTCTGTTCTTGCTTCACATCTTTTAGTGGTTTGGTACATGTTTTATATCAATTTATTATCCAAGGTTACTATCTAAAGTTATTTCTTTATTTGAATGTAATTGTTATTTTAAACTTAATCATAATGTATATTGGATTTCAATTAAGTAGAAAAATAACTTAATTTTTTTTATAATATTAATGTTACTTTGATCAAAAGCTGTCTATATGGAAGAAAATAATAATGTTGAGGTAATAAACCCTTTATCTTCGGATTTAACTACTCGTGGAAAGATTACAATTCAGCTAGAAGAATTGCTAGTTGCAGGTAATTATGATGAAGCAAAATTATTACTTGAACCTTCCCAGCCCGTTGATATCGCTGATGCAATAGGTAGTCTCCCCTTAATACTGCAGGCTCTCGCGTTTAGGTTATTAAAAAAAAATGAGGCAATTGAGGTCTATGAATATTTAGATCCAATAGTGCAGCAAACATTACTAGATAGACTTCGTTCCGGGGAGGTTTTGGAAATAGTTGAAAAAATGTCTCCTGATGATAGGGTTCAACTTTTTGATGAATTACCTGCAAAAGTTGTAAGAAAATTTCTATCAGCACTAAGTCCAGGTGAGAGAAAAGTGACAGCAGAATTATTAGGTTATGAGCCAGAAACAGCGGGTAGATTAATGACTACTGAATTCATAGATTTAAAAGAAATGCAAACTGCTGAGGAAGCGTTGTCTATAGTAAGAAAAAGGGCTGCATTTACAGAGACAATATATAGTTTATATGTCACAGATAAGGAAAGGCATTTAACTGGAATTTTATCTTTAAGGGATCTTGTCACAGCCGATCCTAGTAGGCCTATTGGTGAGGTTATGACAAAGGATGTTGTTAATATTTCTACTAATACAAATCAAGAGGATGTGGCTAGAGCAATTCAAAGATATGATTTTTTAGCTCTTCCAGTTGTTGATAAAGAAAAAAGATTAGTCGGAATTGTTACTGTTGATGATTTGATTGATGTTATTGAACAAGAAGCTACTCGAGATATTTATGCTGCAGGCGCTGTTCAGCTTGGTGATGAGGATGATTATTTTCAAAGTGGTTTATTTACAATTGCTCGAAGGAGAATCCTATGGCTATTAATTTTAGTTTTAGCTAATGGGTTAACAACAAAAGTTATAGCAATGAATGATCAGATTTTAAAAGAAATAGTTTTACTCGCTGCTTTTATTCCATTGCTTATCGGTACCGGAGGAAATGTTGGAGCTCAAAGCTCAACAGTCGTTATAAGGGGTTTAAGTACTCAAAAATTGAAATCATTGGGAGCCTTTAAGGCTGTGGTTAAAGAGGCAATAACTGGTGCTCTGTTGGGTATTTTAATGATGCTGGTGGTTTTCCCTTTTGCATGGTGGCAAGGTGAGGGACCATTAATCGCATCCGCAGTTGGAATTAGCTTGATTTCGATAACAACTCTAGCTGCAACCGCCGGAGCTATTCTTCCCTTACTTTTTGACAGGATGGGTTTAGATCCTGCTTTGATGTCTTCCCCCTTCATAACTACTGTGACAGATATTGCTGGGGTGTTTATTTATCTTAGTACTGCAAATTGGCTACTTAATTCTTCAATTTTATAAAAATCACTAGGTATTTATTCTCATTTTTGTAGAATTGTGGATTTTTTTGTTTAACTTTACATTTCTTAATGGTATTGTTTACAAAACAACATTAACTTTTATGTCACCCGAAACATTAGTTGAGAATAAATTAGCTACTATTTCATCTTTAAAATCTAGCAATGATGTAGATTTGGTTAGGTCTTACTTGAGAGATATAGGACGAGTTCCATTACTATCACACGAACAAGAAATAACCTTAGGTAGGCAAGTTCAAGAATATATGCAAGTTGAGAGAGCTGAAATTGAAATAATAGAATTGACTGATAATAAACCTTCCGCTGAAGAATTAGCTGAAAAGTTAAATTTATCTACTTCACAAATCAAAAAAAGACTGAGAGCTGGTCAGCGAGCTAAAGAAAGGATGGTTGCTGCAAATCTAAGACTAGTAGTTAGTGTTGCAAAAAAATATACAAAAAGAAACATGGAACTTCTTGATTTGATTCAAGAAGGAACAATTGGATTAGTAAGAGGTGTAGAAAAATTTGATCCTGCTAGAGGATATAAGTTTTCAACATATGCATATTGGTGGATTAGACAGGGCATTACAAGAGCAATTGCGGAAAAAAGTAGAGCTATTAGATTGCCAATCCACATAACAGAAATGCTTAATAAGTTAAAAAAAGGTCAAAGAGAGTTGAGTCAAGAAATGTCAAGGACGCCTACTATTAGCGAACTTGCTAAATACGTTGAGTTACCAGAAGATGATGTGAAAGATTTAATGTGCAAAGCTGGGCAGCCAGTTAGTTTAGAAACAAAAGTAGGTGATGGTGAAGATACGGTTTTACTTGATTTGTTAGCTGGAGGAGAAGATCTACCGGATGAGCAAATCGAAATGGACTGTATGAGAGGTGATTTACATTCACTTCTTCATCAGTTACCCGATTTACAATGTAGAGTTTTGAGAATGAGATATGGCATGGATGGGGATGAACCAATGTCCTTAACAGGTATTGGACGTGTTTTGGGCATTAGTAGAGATAGGGTAAGAAATTTAGAAAGAGATGGTCTAAGAGGTTTAAGAAGACTAAGCGAAAGCGTAGAAGCTTATTTCGTATCTTGAATAAATTGATAAATTAAATTATTAGTCTCTTCTGGCTTTTCATCGTGAGGACAATGTCCAGCCTCTTTAATAACATCTAATCTTTTTATATTTTTATAGTTATCTTTCCAGAATTTTGCTTCGACCAATGATTCCCAGGGATCTTTTTCTCCCCAAATCAACTGAATTGGAGCACAAACCTTATCAAATAGGTCTGTTGCGAGATAGTCATCAAATAAATTAATAAAACCGCGAAAAGCCTCTTTTGAATTTTTTCTTTGAGAAGGGTGATATAAAATTTCTATTAATTCTTCATCAATATTTTTTCCTGAGGGGTATGCTTTTTTGAGGATTTGTTTAATAACGGCTGGATTGGCAGCTCTTTCAAAAAGGGTGTTACTAATAATTCTTTTACTTACTAAAGTTTTGATTACTGGACGCAAT
>QCVY01000027.1 GCA_003208695.1 Prochlorococcus sp. AG-686-P16
TTCGCTTCAATGAATATAGTCCAAAATCATCAATAATGTGTAGAGGGAATCTTATATTTTAGATAAAACATTCTTATATAAAAAAAGAAAAGTTATTGAAAAGATAGTAAATTCAACAAAAAAATTCCTCACAAATTTGGTTTGAGAAATTTATCACTTCTTTTTTTGTATAACTCATTGCTATATTCTTTTCCTTATATGCAACCTCACCAATAAAAACGGGCCAAATAGTATCTTTACCAGTATAGGTTTTAGTTTTACCTAGCACATCCAAAAATAAAGGATCTCCCATTTTTATAGGCTTCCAATCTTGATTAATTCTTTTAGGATGGATTAAAGCATTAATATTCCCATCTATTTCTCTTGGATAGTCAATACTGCCTTGATGTATATGAACTGTTAAGCTGTTTGGAAGTTTTATTTGATTATTTTTCAACTTATTTATCTCATCTCTTAAAGAACTAATAATTATTAAAAATTTATTAATAATTTTTGGATCATAATAATTTTGAGGAACAGATCCTATTTCAATTACTATTCCACAGGGCCATGCTTCTACGAGAAATCCAGTTTGTTTTTCATCTTTTTCATGTAAATAAATAGGTAATCCAAATTTATGCTGAAGTAATCCGGCCAAACAGAAATCTTGTCTTCTCCTTCCATACATAACAATAGATGTTCCCATATTTGCTGTAGTAGTATGCAAGTCAATAGCAATATCACAAGGTTCTGAACCATTAACACCAAACTTTTCAACTAAAGAGTTTGCTCTTTTAATTTCATAAACACTATTATCGAAATTCTTTTTAATTAAATTGAAAGACCTATTTAAATCATTATCTATATATCTACAACCTCTTTCATATGCAAGAGGGTTTCCTATGATGAATTTATATTCAATATTTTTCTCAATAGTTTTAAACAGCTTATTAAATTGATTGATTGCCCAAACTGGATTAATTTCATTTCCATGAGTACCAGAAACAATGAGTATTTTTTTCAGGGTCATTTTAAAAATTTAAATTCAAAATTTATGCAAAATAAATACCTCATTAACTTCACCAAAAAGTCCTGGTTTTGGTTTTGGACAAAATTAATGGATGGTTTTGCTCCTTCCGACATACAAGGAAATTATAGAAGGCCAAGAGGGATACTAATCGATAAAAATTATGAATTTAAAGTCAATAATGAAAACACTTACTTATTAGTAGGGAATTCTTGTCCGTGGTGCCATAGAACTTTACTCATTTACAAACTGAAAAACTTATCAAAGAAAGTCAAAGTTATTTTTTTAGAAGCAGATGTTAACAGTGGTCAATGGATTTTTAATGAAAAGTTTCAGGGATACGAGACTCTTAATCAATTTTATAAAAAAGCAAAAAAGAATAATTTTTTCAGATCGACACTACCATTATTGTTCAATTTTCAAAATAATCAGATTAATATTTTATCTAATGAAAGTTTTGAAATAGTAAGGTTACTGAACTCAATAGAAGAAGAATCCTCTCAAAAAACACTCCCAATTAGTAATTGCGATCAAGATTTACTAGAAATGATTCATTCCGACATTAATAATGGGGTCTATAAATGCGGATTTGCCAGAAATCAGAAAGCTTATGAAAAAGCAAGTAAGAACCTTTTTGAAGCTTTAACTAAAATAGAAAAAAAGTTTGATAAAAATTTAGGTAATTGGATTTGTGGAGAAGACTTAACTTATGCAGATATTTATTTATTTCCAACAATTATTCGTTGGGAATTAATTTATAGGCAACTTTTTAAATGTACTGAAAAAGAAATTTCAGATTTTAAAAACATTATTAAATGGAGATCAAGTTTTTTTGAATTAACTAAGGTTTCTGAAACATGTTTTGACTCTGAATGGAAAAAAGACTATTACAAAGCATTATTCCCTTTAAATCCTAATCAAATCATCCCAGTTCTTCCATCTTTAAAGGAAATAATGCAATCGCGGCCAAAGTAAATTTAGAAATAATTATTGATTTACAAATTTCATGTTGTAATGCACACGAATTTTATAAATACATGATGCAAAATGAATTCAAATTAACTATGTTATAGATATCTACTTTAGTATGAAAAACTGCAAATGAAATCCATTGACGAACACATTCAAAAAGATCAATCGGAAATCGCCTCTGCAAAAGAACAGGGTAATCTTCCAAAGGTCAGACATTTAACTGAAGAATTAAAAGATCTCGAAGGATATAAGGATCATCATCCTGAAGATAAACATGATCCAACTGCATTAGAGTTATTCTGCGATGCTAATCCAGACGAACCTGAATGTTTAGTTTATGATGATTAATTTTTAATTTTTAAATTGCATAAAAGCAAAAGGGGCTTTAAAAGCCCCTTTTGCTTTTTATTGTTTTATTAATAATCCATATTGAAATCAGATGGGCTTCCAGTTAATGAACAAACCACAGATTCTTCATTCTTCATTTCTTTTACTTTTACTATCGGTCTTCCCATTTTCTTTAAAACTTCAATATCTTGAACAGTCTGACATCTGGCAATAATTTGTCCTTGTTGATCAAAGCAACTATAAAAATTCATAAGGTTATAAAAGTCAATATCTAATTTATGGCTAAATTACTCAATTAAATCAAGTAATTTAATCAAAAAATAATATCTCCAAAAAATTAAATATAATTCCAAACCTCAGAAAGCAATGAAGTCAAGCCTTCTCGTAAAGATGAAGAAATAACTAAAACTTTTTTATTGGATAATTTTTCTAACTTTTTAATAATTGATCGTAAATAATTTTCATCTACAAGTTCCATTTTATTAAGCACAACTATTCTTTCTTTATCTAAAAGCCCATTACCATATTGTTTTAATTCTTTTTCAATAATCTGAAAGTCATGAATAGGATTTTCTGCAATTGAATCAATCAAATGGATGAGAATCTTAGTTCTTTGAATATGTCTTAAAAAATCATGCCCCAAGCCTACTCCTTCAGCTGCTCCAGATATTAAACCAGGAATATCCGCAAAAAGGCATCCATTTCCATCAGCTTTTCTTACTACTCCTAAATTAGGTATTAAAGTTGTAAAAGGGTAGTTTGCAATTTTAGGACGTGCTGATGATAAAACAGAAATCAAAGTACTTTTCCCTGCATTAGGTAGACCTATGATTCCTACTTCAGCGAGAAGTTTTAATTCAAATTGAACCTCCCATGTCTCTCCTTCTTTCCCTTCAGTAAAAGATTCAGGAGCCCTATTTTGATTACTTAAATAGTAAGCATTGCCATGGCCACCTCTTCCGCCATAGGCAATGGTTAAGCTCTGTTTATCTTCAGTTAAATCTCCCAAAATAATGCCGGAATTAACATCTTTAATTTCTGTCCCGCAAGGAACTTTAAGGATTGTATTTTCCCCTGTCGCTCCAGATCTTTTGTTTGGACCACCTTTGAAACCATCTTTAGCAAATATTTCTCTATTAAATTTAAAATCCAAAAGAGTTTGAAGATTAGTATCAGCAATAAGGATTATTGAACCACCCTTCCCACCATTTCCTCCTGAAGGTCCACCTGCCGGAACAAATTTTTCTCTTCTAAATGAAACGATTCCATTACCGCCTTTACCAGCTTTGAGAATGATTTTTGCTTGATCAATAAATTGCACTTAAAAACTTATGAATAATTTTTTCTAGATACTTATAGATTTTATTTTATCCACGCAATACTGCAACCAGCTCCACCTTCATTATTTGCAGCATCTTCAACTTTATCGACATAATTCAAACCAGATAACCAAATACGTAGTCCTTTTTTTAATTTTCCAGTTCCAATTCCATGAACTATCCAAAGCGGGCCATGAAACTTTCTAATTTTTTCCTCAATTATTATTTCTGCTTCATGAACTCTCATGCCCCTAACATCCAAAGTGTTTCTACTTGTTCTAATTTTAGAAAAAGAAAAATCTTCTCTTACAGAATTTATTTGAATTTTAGAGTTTTTAAAATTGGGTTTTTCCCCATTAAGGCCTTCAAATTCATTAATTAATAATGTACTTCTAAATGATCCACATTTAACCTCGAAAGACCTAGCTTTTTGATCTATCTCTATTATTTGACCAGTACTATTTAAACTTTTAATTTTTATAAAATCTCCTATTTTAGGACTCCAAGAAATTTTTTTATTGATATTTGTTTGAGTTAAATGTTCTGTCTCAATCTCTTTAAGCCTAATTCCAATTAATCTAGAATCTTCTCCATTTGCATTTTGGTCTTTTAATTTCTTAATCAAATTAATAACTTCTTTTTTAGCTGCTTTGATATGTTTTGATAATTTTTGTCTTTCACTTTCCTGTATTTTTTCAGCATTAATTTTTTGGTATTCATAATTATTCTTTATTTCATCATGTAATATTTCTGTTCTAGCTATAAGTTCAGCAGCTTTTTCTGCCGAATTTTGTTGCTTTATTCTCTCATCTTCTAGACCTTTTATAATATTATTTATATTTTCAACTTCTTTGGGTTTTAAGTAATTAGCCGCTTCATTAAGTATTCTTTCATCAATCCCAATTCTCTTTGAAATTGATAACGCATTACTTCTGCCAGGTATCCCCCAATTCAGGATGTACTTTGGCTTTAAAGATTCTTCATCAAAAGCAACTGAAACGTTTTCAAATCTATTATCACTATATTTTAAAGCTTTAATATCACCATAATGAGTTGTAGCTAGAGTGATATCAGATAGGGTTGCGAATTCTTTCAGTAACGCGATTGCAAGAGCAGTACCTTCAGAAGGATCTGTGCCAGATCCAATTTCATCTAATAAAACAACTGATAAGCCATTTTTATTATTAAGAGATTCCATAATATTCCTAATCCGCAAAATATGCCCACTGAAAGTAGATAAATTTCCTTCTAAGGATTGATCATCACCAATATCCACAAATATATTAGGACAAAAAGGGATTATTGGATTTTTTATTGATGGAATGAATAATCCTGATCTAGCCATCAATAATGCTATTCCAAGACCTTTTAAAGCAACAGTTTTACCTCCAGTATTCGGACCAGTTATAGCTACTACTTTAGTGTTTCTATTTATATAAAAATCTATAGATACAGGTTTGGGCGCTTCTTTTTTTTTATTTTCCCAAATCAAAAGAGGATGCGAAAAACCTATTAAATTAACTATTGGATCATTTTCAACAATTGGAGCATTACCTCCAATCCAATTTGAATATCTTGAACGTGTTAGAGCATTCTCAGTTCTCAATAGAATCTCTGACATATCAATAAGGCTCTTGTTATTATCACGAATAATTTGTGACCATTCTTTTAACAATTTAAATTCTTCTCCTGCTACTTTAGCTTCCATAGAAGCAATTTTATTACCCTTAAATACTATAGATTCTGGCTCCAAATATATGGTACTACCAGATGAAGAGGAGTCATGAATTATACCTTTGAATTTCTCAGCAAATTGTACTTTAATAGCTAAAACAGGTCTCCCATATCTATCACCAATAATAGTATCTTGAATATAATTAGTATTTTTTTGAATAAATTTATCTACTAATAACCTTCTTTCTGATTTCTTAGATAATAATTCTTGCCTAAGGTTTGCTAATTTATGACTAGCACGATCGGAAATTCTACCATTTGATTCAATCCCAATTTTTAAACTTTTTTCAATCTGATTATGATCAATCAAACGATTTAAAAAAGAGGAAATAAAAGGTCTTTGCTCAAAATCTAAAAGTATTTTTTTTAAATCTTTTGCAGCAGATATTGTTTCTGCTATTTCTAATAATTCAGAAGAATTAATAACTCCTCCTTTTGAACAAATCTCAATATTTTTACTTATGTCAAATACACCTGAAAAACTAATCAATTTATCTAAGTTCTTTTCTAACTCACTTATTTCGATAGTTTCTTGCAATAATCTTCTAGAAATTTCATATTCAGTAGGAATTTTAAAATCTAATATTGCATTTTCTCCCATTTTTGTAGAGGCAAAAGAGGAAATCTGAGTTTTTAAATTATCCCACTCTAAAAGACTTATAGATTCTTCTGAAAGTGATCTATGAGCGGATGAATTTTTATAATAACTTTTCTCTATCATTCAATTGTAATAATCAAATATTTGATTTAATCCCACCGGCAGGAACAAAAAGCATTTCAAGCCAGTTACCTTCAGGGTCTTGCATATAAAAAGAAGCTGTTCCATCTCGATGTTCATGAATAGGGGCTACTTTCACTCCAGATTTTTTTAAATCTGTATAAATATTTTCCATTTCCTTTTTTTCTTCAAAATGAAAAGCAAAATGTGGTCCCGCAGCTTTATAACTAGGCCCTAATAAAGCAAGTCCATCTTTTCCCTTACCAGCCTCTAGATAGCACCAATCTTTATCATCCCAAATTAATTGCATACCTAAGTTCAAATAAAAAGACTTCGCTCTATCGAGATTCTCTACTCTAAGTGCAATATGTCCGATTCTTTGGACACCTTTTGAACCCTTTAAAAGCAAAATAATGAATTGTATTTATTTAAGAATAAACAAAATTTTTAATTTTAATGAGTTTTCACTTCTCATTCAACCATTTTGATGCATCACAAGCATGATAGGTGAGTATTAATTTTGCCCCTGCTCTTTTGAAACTAAGTAATGTTTCTAAAACAATATCCTTTTCATTAATCCAATTTTTCATAGCAGCGGCCTTTACCATTGAATATTCTCCACTCACGTTATAAGCAGCTATTGGTTTATTTGAAAAAGTACTCAGCCGATAAACTATGTCTAGATAAGAGACCCCAGGTTTAACCATCAAAATATCTGCTCCCTCATATTGATCTAATGCCGATTCGATTAAAGCCTCCTTCGAATTAGCAGGATCCATTTGATATGTTGACTTATTATCTGGAATTATTTTCCGATTATTCTCTTTCGGGGCAGAATCTAAAGCTGTTCTGAAAGGTCCATAATAAGCGGATGAAAATTTTGCGGTATAGCTAATAATTCCCACATCGCTAAATCCCTCAATATCCAAAGCAGTTCTTATAGCTCCAACTCTCCCATCCATCATGTCACTTGGACCAATAAAATCTGCACCCGCTCTTGCTTGGGTAATAGCCTGTTTTTTAAGAATCTCAATGGTTTCATCATTCAATATTTTTCCATTTTCATCAACCAAGCCATCATGTCCATCACATGAATAGGGATCTAAGGCAACATCAGTCATAATTGCCATCTCAGGAATCTCTTTTTTTAACATTCGAATAGCCTTAGGTATTAAACCAGCATCATTGAAACATTCTGATCCATCTTCTGTTTTTAAACTGTCTTCAATTTTTGGAAAAAGTACAATACATCTAATACCTAATTCCCAGGCCCTAGAGACTTCCTTTATTAATCCATGCATGTCCCATCTATAAATACCAGGCATTGCAGATATTTCTTCTTGAAAATCCTTTTCGTGAATAAATAATGGATATATAAAATCTTCAGGATGTAGATGGGTTTCTCTTACCATCTTTCTTATTGCTTCTGTCCTTCTCAATCTTCTTGGGCGAATGATCAAATTCATTTGAATATTTTGAAATTATAAAATAATTATTTAACTAATACGATAGTCTCTTAACTTCCAAAAAAAATAACCAAAATCCTTTTTTGTTCAGGAAAATTAACCTAATATAATCAAACGTATATTTAAAAGTTGTTGATATATTTTGCACAAATTTAAATTTTTAACAAATTTTGGACATAAAGAGATAATATCTTCTAGTTAATGTATTTATTTAAGGAGATTTTCTTTGGAAATAATTAATGGACTAAATTTTAAGAATATAAGAGGTGATGTTTTAGGGGGAATAACAGCTGCAGTAGTAGCTTTACCTCTTGCACTTGCTTTTGGAAACGCAGCCTTAGGACCTGGGGGTGCAATTTATGGTTTATATGGAGCAGTTGTTGTTGGTTTTCTAGCAGCTTTGTTTGGGGGCACCCCCGCTCAAGTTAGTGGTCCAACTGGTCCAATGAGCGTTACAGTGGCAGGGGTCGTAGCAGGTTTAGCAGCTGTTGGTGTCCCAAGAGATCTTTCAGCAGGCCAAATTTTACCTTTAGTGATGGCCGCAGTAGTAATTGGCGGATTATTACAAATATTGTTTGGAATTTTAAAGCTTGGTAAATACATAACGCTTGTTCCATATTCTGTAGTCTCCGGATTTATGTCTGGCATAGGCGTGATCATCATTGCTCTTCAGATTGGTCCTCTATTAGGAATAAGTACCCGAGGAGGGGTAATCGAGTCTTTATCAACTGTTTTTTCTAATTTCCAGCCGAATGGGGCTGCTATTGGTGTAGCAATAATGACACTAGGAATAGTATTTCTAACACCTAGAAAAATTAGCCAATGGGTACCCTCCCCTCTTTTAGCCTTATTAATAGTGACCCCGCTATCAATTTTACTTTTTGGCGATGGTGCATTAGACAGAATTGGTGAAATCCCTAGAGGAGTACCATCTCTTAGTTTTCCAAGCTTTAATCAATACTTTCCTATCATTTTCAAAGCTGGCTTAGTTCTCGCCGTTCTTGGAGCTATTGACTCTTTACTGACCTCACTAGTAGCAGATAATATTTCTCAAACAAGACATAATTCGGATAGAGAATTAATTGGCCAGGGAATAGGAAATGCTATAGCTGGTTTATTCTCAGGTTTACCTGGAGCTGGCGCGACAATGAGAACTGTTATAAATGTCAAATCTGGAGGATCGACTCCTATTTCAGGAATGGTTCATTCACTAGTTCTATTAATAGTTTTAGTAGGTGCAGGACCGTTAGCAGAACAAATCCCTACAGCTCTTTTAGCAGGTATTCTTATCAAAGTAGGTTTGGATATTATTGACTGGGGATTCTTGAGAAGAGCTCACAAATTATCTCTTAAAACTGCAGTTGTTATGTATGGTGTACTACTAATGACAGTTTTTTGGGATTTAATATGGGCAGTATTAGTTGGAGTATTTATTGCCAATATGCTAACTATTGATTCAATTACTGAAACGCAACTAGAAGGAATGGATCAGGATAATCCTTTATCCAAGGATAATGAGCAAAGTAAAAATCTTTTACCCTCTGATGAAAAAGCTCTTCTTGATAGATGTTCTGGAGAAGTAATGTTATTTAGACTCAAAGGCCCACTAAGTTTTGGTGCAGCAAAAGGTATTACTGAGAGAATGATGTTAGTAAGAAACTATAAAATTTTAATCTTAGATATTACTGATGTCCCTAGACTTGGAGTCACAGCAACACTTGCAATTGAAGATATGATGCAAGAGGCTAAAAATAATTCTAGAAAAGCCTTTGTCGCTGGGGCTAATGAAAAAGTTAAAGAAAGATTATCAAAATTTGGTGTTGATGGCATAATTGAGACAAGGAAAGAAGCATTAGAGGCTGCTTTAAATGAATTAGGCTAGTAATCCATGGAAATAAATCCAATACTGCAAAATGTATTAGCTCCACCAGTCCTATTCTTTCTAATTGGAGCAATTTCTGTATTTTTTAAATCTGATTTAGAAATACCTGCCCCTTTACCTAAACTTTTTTCCTTATATTTACTTTTGGCAATTGGTTTTAAAGGAGGTATTGAAATTCAGAAAAGTGGTTTTACTGATCAGGTTTTACCAACATTAGGTGCAGCAATACTGATGTCATTAATAATTCCACTGATTGGATTCTTTATCTTAAGGTGCAAGTTTGATGTTTTCAACTCCGCAGCCATTGCAGCAGCATATGGTTCTATTAGCGCTGTAACGTTTATCTCGGCAGAGAGTTTCTTAGAGAGTCAAAGTATAGATTTCGATGGATTCATGGTTGGGGCTTTAGCTTTAATGGAATCTCCTGCCATCATCGTAGGCTTATTACTAGTAAAATTTGCAGCACCAAAAAATAGACCTAATTCAAGAAAAATGTATTTTTCTTCAATATTGCATGAGTCTCTTTTAAACGGATCAGTATATTTATTACTATCTAGTTTAATTGTAGGTTTTCTTACAGCTTTTAGTAATCCTTCAGGGATTCTAAAAATGGAACCTTTCACTGGACAATTATTTTATGGCGCAGAATGCTTTTTCCTTTTAGACATGGGAATAGTTGCAGCTCAAAGATTACCTAGACTAAAAACTGCTGGTTCATTTTTAATTGGATTTGCAATCTTCATGCCATTATTTAATGCTGTAATAGGTGTTTTCGTTGCAAGATTTTTATCTCTTGGGCCTGGAAACGCACTTTTGTTTGTGGTTCTATGTGCAAGTGCCTCGTACTTAGCAGTACCGGCAGCGATGAGGATGACTGTTCCAGAAGCAAGATCAAGTTACTATATATCTACAACTTTAGGTTTAACTTTTCCGTTCAATATAATAATAGGTATTCCAATTTATATGAGTTTAGTAAATAAAATTATTCCATTTGCACCTTTTTAAAAAATGAAAAGATTAGATTTAATTTTTAGTGAAAGAGAGCTAGATGCCATTATCAATACATTAGAAAAAGCTAACGTACCTGGCTATACCATAATGAAACATGCGACAGGTAGAGGTCCAGAAAGAGTTGTTACAGAAGATATGGAGTTTACCGGATTTGGTTCTAATGCTCACGTTATAGTTTTTTGTGAACAAGATTTAATTGATAAAATGCGAGAGAATATTAAATCTGATCTAAGTTATTACGGTGGAGTAGCTTATATTTCAGAAGCAACACCTTTATAAAATTATTTACTTTATAAACTCTTCAAGAGTGTATCCAATCTACTCTTATATTTTTTCTGCTATTTAAATAGCGGTCAATAGACATGGCTGCTATACATCCATCTGATGCTGCGACAACGGCCTGTTTGAAAGGTGTATTTCTTATATCACCAATAGCCCATACACCATCAGAATTTGTAGACATAAAATCATCAACAATTACTCCCCCATCTTCCTTTAAAGCAATTTGATCTCCTAAAAAATCAGTAATTGGCTTGGAACCACTCATATAGACAAAGACTCCATCTAAATCAAGATTAATAGGTCCTTCTTCCTGTTTATTCTTCACAACTACACGATTTACACCCATATCATTTCCTAATATTTCTAATAGTCTCGTTCTACTCCAATGTTTAATATTAGCACTATCCATCAATTCCATAGCTTCCTCATTATCTGGTTTTGGATCACTTGATGTAATCCAATGAACAGTTGAAGCAAATTTAGTAAGAACAGTAGCTTCCTCAATTGCTTCCTTATTTGCCCCAACGACTGCAACTTCTCTATTTTTATAAAAAGCACCATCACAGGTAGCGCAGTAACTTACACCCTTGCCTAAAAAATCTGCCTCACCTTTAAAAGAAGCAGGTCTACCCATAGCTCCGCTTGCTAGGACAAGAGCTTTAGCTTTAAAAGTTCCTTCAGGCGTATACACTGTCTTCCAATTTTCACCCACATCAATTCCAAAAACTTGGGCTCTTATATAATCGGTTCCATATTGAACAGCTTGTTCTCGC
>QCVY01000028.1 GCA_003208695.1 Prochlorococcus sp. AG-686-P16
ATCTTCGTAATTCTCTTTTGAAGATCTCCAAGCCTCTCAATATATTTATTACCAATTTCATATTCCGAGACTAAACTCCAACCTACTTGCTCTCCAACAATTAATGTTGTTTTTACCCTCAATGCTAAAAGATCTAAAAGTGAATCAATCATTATTTTCCATTCTTCATCATTTTTATTGATACTCTCCATAATAAAACCTCCAATCGAATCAATCAGTATTGGACCGTTTTCTTTTTTTAATGTATGAATAAGATTATTGGTTTCAACTAATCCCCACTCCGACGGTCTTCGTTTACGATGCTGAATAATTTTTTTTTGCCAATTAAAATCTTCTGGTCTTGAATCTGATAATGCTATGTATGTTAGTTTTTTAATCTTTTTTCCTAAATATTCAGCAAATTCGCTCTTCCCACTCTTTGTCCCCCCTGTTATAAATATGATATTGGAAATATTATTATCCTTGATTTCCATAAATAAATGTTATTTAGAAAAATACCACCATGTTGCAAGTGGAATTATTGTAGCTGCTAGTAATAATCCAATAACAATATAAGTTGATGTTGAAGAACTCTCAGCATCTTCATCCCTCATAGCATTAAAATTTGGATCCACTACTGGGTTATCAATTGATGAAGGCTGACTTTTTTCGTAATTAATAATTGTTTTTTGCTGGCCAACTAGAAACAGATTACCAATGTTATTAACACTTTCTGCATAAGTAATAATTGGTAGTGCAACGAAAAGAAAACCAATCATTACAAATGAGAATAAAGATTTATAAATAGAGTTTTTCATTTTTGTTTTAGGTCAATTATATAATAATAAACTATAAGTCTGAGCTTCTTTGATATATAAATCAAATATAATTATGAAAAGTAATTTTAAATTTACTATATGATACTGGTATGAATTTTAATGGTAAAACGTTAATCATTATTGGTTCTATACTTTTTTTCTGTCAATTAGGAAATTTTTTTTCAATAGATTCAATTTCTCCAGCATTAGAGAGAGCACAAGTATTATCAGCTATATCATCTGTAATTATTGTATTAATAGGTTTTTTATTTAAACAATTTAATCCAAACTCAGGGGATAAAGTAGAACTAAAAGGAGAAAATAAATTTATTTTTAAACAGGATATACCTACGGATATTTTAGATGAATTGGCATGGGGTTCAGAGGCAATATTAACCTCCACAGCTGCCGCTACAGTATTAATTCATAATGATGGTAAAAATATCTTAAGAAGAGGTATTACTACGAATGAAGTTTTTAAACCTGGCGAAACATGTTTAAGATCAACAAGAGATATGAAATTAATTTCATTAGTAAACACAAAATTTTATCCAGGAAGAGATGAATTTATCAGCTTTTGTCCAAACGTACCTTCCATATTAATAATTCCAATAAATAGTAAATCATTCATTCTAATAGGTGGATGGAGTTATAGATGTTTTACAAAGTCAGATGAAGAATGGATTAATAATTGGTCCAAAAAAGTAAATAATATATTTATTAAACATAGTTTTTAAAAATATATTTTAGAACGAACTCTCTCTTCCTTTGATGTGAAATTTATAGATTTATTATCAATATTATAATATGCATTTTCAGAGTTAACTTCATATCTATTATCCTTAATACTATTATTATATTTATATTTTACAGGATTAAAAAATTCAATTATATTTGTACTTTTTTTTAAAATTGCTCTATTTGAGCTTAATGTAACTAAACTATTTTCTAATTTAACATTTCCTAATAATAAAAACTCAGAATTTTGAATGTTCCAAGTAAAACTATTTGCTGTTAATTTGTCATCTTGTTGATTAATTGTTTTAACTATTACATTACCACTTAATACTATTATTTTATTATTATTAGATAATTTTGATTTGTCTGAATTTATTATATATTCAAGTTTTTCATCTTGGAATAAATTTATTGTTGTTTCTTTAAGATTAAATGTATTACTCTCTTTATCATAGATAGAATTAGGGCTTTTAATTGAAAACAATTTTATGCCTTTATTAGAAAAAATATTCATATTTAAAGTATTAATACTTTGATTTAAATACTTTTCGTCTATTTTTTTATCTTTACATCCAAGAATTATTAATGGAATTATGAATAAAAGTTTATACAAACTAATCATACTCGAGCTTTTCTATTATTGGATTAGGAGATGGTAATATTGATTTGTGTTTTAATTTACCCCATTCTAATTGTTTTATCCAAGATTCTTTTTCTTTATATAATAAACCAAGTTGTAGATCAATTTTTGAAGATAAATCAGGCAATATTGGTAATAATAATAAGCCCACTATCCGAGTACTTTCTAAAACGTTATAAATAATATTGCTTACAATAGGTATATTTTTTTTGTCTTTAATTAATGTCCAAGGTTGCTTTTCATTTAGATATAAATTTGTGTTTATTGCTAGGCTAAGGATAACATTGGCTGCTAAATCTATTTCATAGGAATTAAAATATTTAATATAATCATCAACTGACTTTTTTGCATATAATTCCAGTGTACTATCTTTAGTTAAAATTTCATTACTTGGAACCCTATTATCAAACCATTTCCTAGACATAGAAGAGGTTCTATTTAATAAATTACCAATCGTATTTGCCAAATCGTTATTGATAATATCCACAAATCTTTTATTTTGAAAATCTCCATCATTTCCCAATGTAATATCTTTAAGTAGATACCATCTAACAGCTTCTTTACCGTATTTAGATAATAAAATATTTGGATCTAATACATTTCCTAGGCTTTTACCCATTTTTTGACCTTCTCTAGTTAGAAAACCATGACCGAATACCTTTTTAGGAACTTCCATACCAGCGGAAATAAGCATTGCAGGCCAATAAACTGCATGAAATCTAAGAATATCTTTACCAATTAAATGTATGTCAGCAGGCCAACTATTATTAATTGATTCTTCTAATGAAGGATTCTTCGTATCAAGGCTTAACGCACTGACATAGCCTAGCAAAGCATCAAACCAAACATAAAAAGTATGGTTATCAATATCTGGAACTGATATACCCCAAGATACGTTTGTTCTAGATATTGAAAAATCATTTAAACCTTTAGATACGAAATTGATAATTTCATTTCTTCTTTCTTTTGGCTGGATAAATGAAGGCTCATTAATAAGTTCTTCTATAGTTGATTGGTATTTTGACAATTTAAAAAATAGATTTTCCTCATTTTTCCATTCCAAATTTTTTTGATGAATAGGACACTTATGATTTGGTGAATTATCAGGGTTATCTTTAAATTCTTCACAACCGACGCAATACCAACCTTTTTGGACTCCCATGTAAATATCATCAGATTTTTTAACTCTGTTGTAAAATTCACAAACTATGTATTCATGATGTTGCGAACTTGTTCTTACAAATTTGTTATTCGTTATGTCCCAATCTTTCCAGTTTTTCATAAAGATATCTGAAATCTCATCGCAATGAGATTGAGGCTCAACACCTTTATTAATTGCTGTTCTTTGAATCTTTAGACCATGTTCATCAACTCCAGTAATAAATATGACATCTTCACCAGAGAGCCTCTTATATCTCGCTATTGAATCACAAATCAACGTAGTATAGATACTTCCCAAATGAGGCTTATCGTTTACATAATATAGTGGTGTAGTAATTACAAAACTCATAATATTGTTTTTCTTATATTAACAACTATAAATTGTACAATAGGCCAGCGAATTTATTTTATCTAGTGAATAAACTCTAATAAATTATTATTACTTATATTATATTTAACTTTATATATTTTATTAGTATATGTTTCTATAGAAATAAATAGTACAATTAAAAGTTCTAATGAATATTCTGGAAAGTAAACTAAGGCTATACTTTTCTTATTATTTATCCATTTAATAAATATTATTTTATAAGATGTTTTTTTTTCTTTCGTAAAGAATATATTTAAATATTTTAATTTATCATTTTTGTAAATATTGCTATTTTCTGATTGTTTTATTTTTGTTATATCTATTAATTCGTTTATCTTATTAAAACTCAATCTCTCAATATTATTAATATTATTAAAGACTTGTCTTTGAACAATTAAATCTAAATATCTTCTTAGTGGTGAAGTACATTGAGTATACTTTACGAGACCTAGTGATTCATGTTTATTAGGCTTAGTAGTGATATAACTTTTACCCATATATTGCTTTAATATTGAATACTTAATATCACTATCTTTGTATCTATCTAATATCTCTTTTGCATCACAATTAATTTTATGTGTTCTGTAGGGAGCAGCTATATTATTTTTAAATATATATAAACTAGTGACATAACCCATTAGTATCATTGATTCAGATACAATTGATTGCGCAATACTTTTTTGTATTTTATTAATTTCTACAAGACCGTTTATAATATCTATTTTATAACCTGGTGTATCAAAAATAATTGCTCCTTGTTTTTTACGATAATTAATACTTTTAAGTAATAAATTCTTAATTTCAACTATTTCAAATTCTTCTTTAGGTTCTAGTTCAATAATTTCTTCTGCATCTTCATATATTAATTGATATTTTGGTTTTATTTTTGCCTCTACTATTTCATATTTATTTATTGAACCATCATCATTAAATATAATTGACGCACTTATTGTATCTGAGACTTTATTTTGATTTAAATTTGCTTTTTCTATAATTTCAGCTGGTAACATAGGAATATATTGATTTATTAAGTAGAGGCTGCTACTTTTACCTCTTGCATCAATATCAATCTTTGAATCTGTTAAAAATAATTTGCATGGATTACTAATATGTATCCATAATTTTTTTATGTTTCCCTCAATTAATTCCAAGGAAAAAGCATCATCAACTTCCTTAGGATCTTTGGAGTCAATTATAAAAGTTTTTAAATTAGTTAAATCTTTCAAATATTTAAAATATTATTTAATTAACTATTATTTGTAGAACTATCCCTCAGGGTTAACAAAAGGCAAAAATGCAATAATTCTTGCTCTTTTTACTGCCAATGTTAGATCTCTTTGTTGTTTGGAGGTCAATCCAGTCATTCTTCTTGGTAATATTTTGCCTCTTTCAGTTATGAATTTTTTAAGAAGCTCAACGTCTTTATAATCAATTGGATCACCAGGTTTAATTGGGGATAATTGTTTTTTAAAAATGGAATTTGGCATTGTTTTTTTTTACTTGATTTCTTTGTGAATTGTCATTTTGTTTAGATGTGGATTGAATTTTTTAAGTTCTAATCTCTCAGTAGTATTCCTTTTGTTTTTTTCAGTTGTATATCTTGAAACACCATTAGATCTCCTTGGTTCTGAACTTGTTCTAGCTTCAGTACATTCTAAGGTAACGACAATTCTTGTACCCTTTTTCGCCATTTTAAATAGTACGTTGATGTATAATAATCTATTGTACAACTTCAGGAAACTATTTTGCATATATTCACTTTTCTTTTAGTATCATTATACAAAAATAATAAATGAAGGTTTCTCAGAATTGGTTGAAAACCATTGTAGAAATAAATACTACACCAGACGATTTATCTGAAAAACTATCAATAGGTGGTTTCGAAGTTGAGTCACTTATTGATTGTTCAGAAAATGTTAAAGGGATAATTCTTGGGAAAGTTTTATCAGTAGTTAAACATGAGAATTCAGATAAATTATCTATATGCAGTGTAGATATAGGAAGATCTAATCCTTTACAAATAATTTGTGGAGCAAAAAATGTAAAGCAAAATATACATGTTTATGTAGCTACCGTTGGCACTCATTTAAGTGCAATAAATTTAACTATTAAAAAGAGTGAAATAAGAGGGGTTTTTAGTGAAGGAATGATATGTTCGTTAGAAGAATTAGGAATTGAAGAATCTAGTGAAGGTATCGCCATTATTGATGAAGATATAGCTTTAAATCATAAATTAGGTACAACAGGAGCTGATTTACTTAATCTCAACGATTATATCTATGATTTAGCGATTACTGCAAATAGACCCGATGGAATGTCTGTAGTTGGCATCGCAAGAGAAATATCTGCTCTCTTGGAAACAAATTTAAACTTTCCAGATTTAAAAACTAAGTATAAAATCAATGTTTATAAAAATTTTGATCTCTGCTCTGAGGCGATTACAACAAATTGTCTTTATTCAATTAGCAATATTGATTCTGTCAATGGCAAGGAATTATCTCCAGGATGGCTCAAAGATCGTTTAGACAAATCAGGAATTAAATCTATTAATCTCATAGTAGATATAACTAACTACATTCTTTTAGAACAAGGACAACCATTACATGCATTTGATAAAGACAAATTATCTAATTTAATTGGGCGTAAGGTTTCATTTGAAGATTTTTCTGTTAGAAAGGCAAATAATAATGAAAGTCTTTTGTGTTTGAATGGTGAGAATTATAAACTAAATGAAAATATAACTATTATTGCTTGTGATGATAAACCAGTAGCTATAGCTGGGGTAATAGGTGGTTTGGAAACAGCTGTAAATGAGGACACTTCTTCAATTTACCTTGAAGGAGCAGTTTTTAATCCTGCTACCATAAGAAAATCATCAAAAGAAATCGGAATTAGAACAGAATCTAGTAGCAGATATGAAAAAGGAATTTCTTTTAAAAATACATTAGATTCAGTTACCCGCGCTGTTAACATTTTAGAAGAATACTTTAATATTTCTCATCCAATAATTAATACCTCCATAGAGTTGGATTCCACAAAAATACAAATACCGTTGAGAAGAGAAAGAATTCATAAAATACTTGGTCCAATAGTAATAAGAAATGAGAATTACGATACTAATGGTAAATTAGAAAAAAGATGTTTATTAGATTCAGAAATAACAGATAAATTAAAGCTTATAGGTTGTACTTTAGATATTAAGGAATATGGATGGGATGTGGAAATTATTTCCAATAGGTCACAGGATTTATTACGAGAAATTGATTTAATAGAGGAAATTGCAAGATTAATTGGTTACGACATGTTTGATTTGAATTTACCAAATCCTATTAAACCAGGAAAGCTTTCTTCCTCTCAAATAGCTTTAAGGAAGTTAAAAACTGGATTAATGGTTAGTGGATTTAACGAGGTATTGTCTTATTCTCTTGTGCCAGAAAGTAATAATAATTTAATCAAGATTTCTAATCCATTGCTATTGGAGACAAGTTGTTTAAGAAATAATATTTGGCAAGAACACATTAAAATATGTAATCAAAATATTAAATCAGGACATGACTATTGCTGGATCTTTGAAGTAGGAAATATATTTCATAAAGAACCTGATTTCTCACAAGAGGAAATCTTAAATGGAGCAATTTATGGAAATAATAAATTTGAAAAGTGGTTAGGCTCAAATAAAGATAATAATTTGAACTATTTCGAGGCAAGAGGAAAGTTGAAGGAAGCATTATCAATATTAAATTTAAAAATAGAAGATAAACCAACTGATTCGATAGATTTTCTTCATCCAGGTAGATCCTCTAGATTATTTACTGAAGGTAATGAAATCGGATATTTTGGTGAAATTCATCCAAAATTAATTTCTAATAAAAAGGCATTGAAAAAAATTTATTTATTCAGTATCAAAATAAACAATATCTTAAAAGCAAGTACTAGAAAAAATAAATGGATAACAGTTTATAAACAATTTCCAACAGTTCCAAAAATGGAACGTGATATTAATTTTATATTCAATAAAAAATACTTAGTAAGCGAGATAATTTCACAAATAAAAAAATCTGGTAAAAAATTATTGGAAGATGTTAATTTAATTGATGTTTACGATGATAGTAGTTTTGATAAGGAATTAATAAGTTACACATTTAGATTGTCTTATAGAGATTCTGAAAAAACATTATTAGATTCTGACATCGCTGTTCTTCACGATAGTATCGTCGAAGTAATAGAAAATAAAGGTGTTGAGCCTCAATCTCATTGCGATGAGATTTCAGATATCTTTATGAAAAACTGGAAAGATTGGGACATAACGAATAACAAATTTGTAAGAACAAGTTCGCAACATCATGAATACATAGTTTGTGAATTTTACAACAGAGTTAAAAAATCTGATGATATTTACATGGGAGTCCAAAAAGGTTGGTATTGCGTCGGTTGTGAAGAATTTAAAGATAACCCTGATAATTCACCAAATCATAAGTGTCCTATTCATCAAAAAAATTTGGAATGGAAAAATGAGGAAAATCTATTTTTTAAATTGTCAAAATACCAATCAACTATAGAAGAACTTATTAATGAGCCTTCATTTATCCAGCCAAAAGAAAGAAGAAATGAAATTATCAATTTCGTATCTAAAGGTTTAAATGATTTTTCAATATCTAGAACAAACGTATCTTGGGGTATATCAGTTCCAGATATTGATAACCATACTTTTTATGTTTGGTTTGATGCTTTGCTAGGCTATGTCAGTGCGTTAAGCCTTGATACGAAGAATCCTTCATTAGAAGAATCAATTAATAATAGTTGGCCTGCTGACATACATTTAATTGGTAAAGATATTCTTAGATTTCATGCAGTTTATTGGCCTGCAATGCTTATTTCCGCTGGTATGGAAGTTCCTAAAAAGGTATTCGGTCATGGTTTTCTAACTAGAGAAGGTCAAAAAATGGGTAAAAGCCTAGGAAATGTATTAGATCCAAATATTTTATTATCTAAATACGGTAAAGAAGCTGTTAGATGGTATCTACTTAAAGATATTACATTGGGAAATGATGGAGATTTTCAAAATAAAAGATTTGTGGATATTATCAATAACGATTTGGCAAATACGATTGGTAATTTATTAAATAGAACCTCTTCTATGTCTAGGAAATGGTTTGATAATAGGGTTCCAAGTAATGAAATTTTAACTAAAGATAGTACACTGGAATTATATGCAAAAAAGTCAGTTGATGATTATATTAAATATTTTAATTCCTATGAAATAGATTTAGCAGCCAATGTTATCCTTAGCCTAGCAATAAACACAAATTTATATCTAAATGAAAAGCAACCTTGGACATTAATTAAAGACAAAAAAAATATACCTATTGTAAGCAATATTATTTATAACGTTTTAGAAAGTACTCGGATAGTGGGCTTATTATTATTACCAATATTGCCTGATTTATCTTCAAAAATTGATCTACAACTTGGTTTATTATATAAAGAAAAAGAATCTTGGATAAAACAATTAGAATGGGGTAAATTAAAACACAAATCAATATTACCATCTCCTAATCCAATAATAGAAAAGCTCGAGTATGATTAGTTTGTATAAACTTTTATTCATAATTCCATTAATAATTCTTGGATGTAAAGATAAAAAAATAGACGAAAAGTATTTAAATCAAAGTATTAATACTTTAAATATGAATATTTTTTCTAATAAAGGCATAAAATTGTTTTCAATTAAAAGCCCTAATTCTATCTATGATAAAGAGAGTAATACATTTAATCTTAAAGAAACAACAATAAATTTATTCCAAGATGAAAAACTTGAATATATAATAAATTCAGACAAATCAAAATTATCTAATAATAATAAAATAATAGTATTAAGTGGTAATGTAATAGTTAAAACAATTAATCAACAAGATGACAAATTAACAGCAAATAGTTTTACTTGGAACATTCAAAATTCTGAGTTTTTATTATTAGGAAATGTTAAATTAGAAAATAGTTTAGTTACATTAAGCTCAAATAGAGCAATTTTAAAAAAAAGTACAAATATAATTGAATTTTTTAATCCTGTAAAATATAAATATAATAATAGTATTAAGGATAATAGATATGAAGTTAACTCTGAAAATGCATATTATAATATTGATAATAAATCTATAAATTTCACATCAAAGGAAGAGAGAGTTCGTTCTAAAATATATTTTTAAAAACTATGTTTAATAAATATATTATTTACTTTTTTGGACCAATTATTAATCCATTCTTCATCTGACTTTGTAAAACATCTATAACTCCATCCACCTATTAGAATGAATGATTTACTATTTATTGGAATTATTAATATGGAAGGTACGTTTGGACAAAAGCTGATAAATTCATCTCTTCCTGGATAAAATTTTGTGTTTACTAATGAAATTAATTTCATATCTCTTGTTGATCTTAAACATGTTTCGCCAGGTTTAAAAACTTCATTCGTAGTAATACCTCTTCTTAAGATATTTTTACCATCATTATGAATTAATACTGTAGCGGCAGCTGTGGAGGTTAATATTGCCTCTGAACCCCATGCCAATTCATCTAAAATATCCGTAGGTATATCCTGTTTAAAAATAAATTTATTTTCTCCTTTTAGTTCTACTTTATCCCCTGAGTTTGGATTAAATTGTTTAAATAAAAAACCTATTAATACAATAATTACAGATGATATAGCTGATAATACTTGTGCTCTCTCTAATGCTGGAGAAATTGAATCTATTGAAAAAAAATTTCCTAATTGACAGAAAAAAAGTATAGAACCAATAATGATTAACGTTTTACCATTAAAATTCATACCAGTATCATATAGTAAATTTAAAATTACTTTTCATAATTATATTTGATTTATATATCAAAGAAGCTCAGACTTATAGTTTATTATTATATAATTGACCTAAAACAAAAATGAAAAACTCTATTTATAAATCTTTATTCTCATTTGTAATGATTGGTTTTCTTTTCGTTGCACTACCAATTATTACTTATGCAGAAAGTGTTAATAACATTGGTAATCTGTTTCTAGTTGGCCAGCAAAAAACAATTATTAATTACGAAAAAAGTCAGCCTTCATCAATTGATAACCCAGTAGTGGATCCAAATTTTAATGCTATGAGGGATGAAGATGCTGAGAGTTCTTCAACATCAACTTATATTGTTATTGGATTATTACTAGCAGCTACAATAATTCCACTTGCAACATGGTGGTATTTTTCTAAATAACATTTATTTATGGAAATCAAGGATAATAATATTTCCAATATCATATTTATAACAGGGGGGACAAAGAGTGGGAAGAGCGAATTTGCTGAATATTTAGGAAAAAAGATTAAAAAACTAACATACATAGCATTATCAGATTCAAGACCAGAAGATTTTAATTGGCAAAAAAAAATTATTCAGCATCGTAAACGAAGACCGTCGGAGTGGGGATTAGTTGAAACCAATAATCTTATTCATACATTAAAAAAAGAAAACGGTCCAATACTGATTGATTCGATTGGAGGTTTTATTATGGAGAGTATCAATAAAAATGATGAAGAATGGAAAATAATGATTGATTCACTTTTAGATCTTTTAGCATTGAGGGTAAAAACAACATTAATTGTTGGAGAGCAAGTAGGTTGGAGTTTAGTCTCGGAATATGAAATTGGTAATAAATATATTGAGAGGCTTGGAGATCTTCAAAAGAGAATTACGAAGAT
>QCVY01000029.1 GCA_003208695.1 Prochlorococcus sp. AG-686-P16
TTTATTATGCGTTGGAATATTTATTGTCACTGGAGTTTTAACACCTGAAAAAGCCTTATCTGGATTTGGAAGCCCATCTTTAATAACTTTGATGGGTTTATTTGCAGTTTCATCTGCATTATTTAAAAGTGGTGCATTAGACAGGGTAAGGGAGCTTATATCTTCTGAAAATATTAAAACCCCTAGAAAATTAATTTTGCTTATAACCTTTTTAATAGCTCCAATATCTGGGATAGTACCCAATACACCAGTTGTAGCATCTCTTTTGCCTTTAATTGAAGGCTGGTGTGAACGACGAAATATTTCACCTTCTAAAGTCCTTTTACCTTTATCTTTTGCAACGCTATTAGGAGGAACACTTACATTATTAGGAAGCTCAGTAAATCTGCTAGTAAGTGATATTAGTCAGCAATTAGGCTATGGTTCGCTTGAATTATTTAGCTTGACTTCAATAGGGATTCCAGTTTGGTTAATAGGCACAACATATATGATCTTAGTCTCTGATGTTCTTTTGCCTGATAGAGGAAGAAATAAAGAGTTTATTAAAAATGGTAATATGAATATTTATTTTACAGAAGTTACAATTCCTTCTTCCTCTGAATTAGTTGGCCAATCAGTAAGAAATAGTAGATTACAAAGAAGATTTGATGTTGATGTCCTTGAGTTGCAAAGAAACGGAAAAGTAATACTACCTCCTCTTGCAGATCGTAAATTTGAGCCTGATGATAGATTGATAGTACGTGTTACGAGGGCGGATTTATTACGATTACAACAAGAACATACAATTTTGTTAGCTGAAAATAAGAGATCTGTTGGAGCTACAAATCTTCTATCTACTGAAGAAGGTACCAAAACTTTCGAGGCTTTGCTTCCTTCAGGATCAACTTTAGCAGGAGCAAGCTTGAGAGAACTAAGATTTAGGCAACGTCATAATGCGACAGTTTTAGCCCTCAGAAGAGGACAACAAACTGTTCAGGAAAGATTAGGTCAAGCTGTTTTAAGAGCAGGAGATGTCTTATTACTTCAGGCACCTTTAGACTCAATAAGAGGTTTGCAAGCAAGTAACGACTTATTAATTTTGGATCAATTTGAAGATGATTTACCATTTTTAATTAGAAAACCAATTGCAATTGCAATTGCAATTGCTATGGTTCTCTTGCCTTCTTTAACTAATATTCCATTAGTAGGATCAGTTCTTTTAGCACTTATAGCAATGGTTGCTTCTGGATGTTTGCGTCCTGCAGAAATACAAAGATCAATTAGGCTAGATATTATTTTATTATTGGGTTCATTATCAAGTTTCAGTGTAGCTATGCAAGTCACTGGATTGGCCGATCTAATAGCTATAAATTTGGATTTTGTCCTAAGTGGAATGCCACTCTATTTTGCTTTAATAGTAATTTTTGTAGCTACTGTAATTCTTACTCAATTTATAAGTAACGCTGCTTCTGTCGCTTTGATATTGCCTGTAGCTATTCAGTTTTCAAGTGTTCTGGAGATCTCACCAAATGCCCTGATAATGCTTGTATTGTTTGGTGCAAGTCAATCATTCTTAACTCCAATGGGTTATCAAACAAATTTAATGGTTTACGGACCCGGGAGATATAGATTTTTTGATATTGCAAAATATGGTGCAGGTTTAACACTTATAATGTCATTGACTGTACCAGCTTTGATAATTTTAAATTTTAAATAAATAATTAAAGTGAAAATAAAGAACGTTGTTTATAAATTAAAAGAAATATACAGAAAGTTATCTGTACCTCAATTCACAATTGTTACAGGATTAATTATTATTATTTTTGGTACCTTAATTTTAAGTTCTCCGTTATGTTCTTCATCTAATGTGGGTTTGTGGGAAGCATTCTTTACCTCTACTTCTGCAATAACTGTTACGGGTTTAACTATAATTGATGTAGGAGTTGATTTAAATATTTTTGGTCAAATTTTCTTAGCTTTAATGCTTTTATCAGGTGGTTTAGGCTTAATGGCTATTACTACTTTCTTACAAGGATTTGTTGTGAAAGGTACTCAGCTAAGAACTAGATTAGATAAGGGTAAGACTCTCGATGAATTTGGGGTTGGTGGAATTGGGAGAACTTTTCAAAGCATTGCTATTACTGCTACTTCCATTATTTCTTTTGGAGCAATAGTATTATATTTTTTCGGGTTTCTAGAAATTCAAAATAATTGGCAAAGATTATGGTCTGCAATTTTTCATAGCATTTCTGCATATAACAATGCAGGTTTTTCTTTATGGTCTAACAGCCTCCAAGACTATAGATCTAATTTTGTTGTCAATATTGTATTTATTTTTTTAATTGTGATGGGAGGACTTGGTTGGAGAGTTATTGACGATATATGGAGTAATAGGAAAAATCTTTCATATAAACAATTGAGTCTTCACTCTAGATTAGTAATTAGGACAAGTTTTTCCTTAATAATTTTTGGATCATTAGGTTTTTTCGTAATAGAGACGTTATTAAATAGTCAATTTTTTAGTGATCTCAATTTTTTTGAGAAAATCTTATCATCTATTTTTGAGACTGTGAGTGCAAGAACAGCGGGATTTACAAATTTTCCAATATCTTTAAATTCAATATCAGATACTGGTCTCTTGCTATTAATGACTTTGATGTTTATTGGAGCTAGCACCGGTGGTACTGGCGGTGGAATCAAAACTACAACTTTTATTGCCTTAATGGCAGCAACTAGATCAACGTTGAGAGGACAAAAAGATGTAATTATTAGTAATAGATTAATTTCAGATAAAGTTATTTTGAAAGCAGTTGGAATAACTGTTGGCTCTTTACTTTTTGTTCTCTTGATGGCTATGTTATTAAGTACTACAAATACTTTTATTAAAAAAGAATCATTTACATTTCTAGAAATTCTTTTCACATGTATCTCTGCATTTGCAACAGTAGGCTTTGATATTGGTTTGACAGCAAAATTAAATCATTTTGGTCAATTTATTTTAATTATTGGTATGTTTGTAGGAAGACTTGGGATTCTTTTGCTTTTAAGTGCTCTTTGGCAGGCTCTATACAGGAGTAGAATAGAAAGACAAAAAAGAATTGGCTATCCAAAAGCTGATCTTTATGTTTAGCCTTTACTAAAATATATTATGGCTGATTGGTGGCAATGGTCTCCACACAAAGAAGAGGAAGCGCTAACTTTTGCAGTTGTAGGAGTTGGCAGATTTGGAACGGCTGTTTGTAGAGAACTTATAAGTAATGGCGTGGACGTTTTAGCTGCAGATGCTTCTGAGAAGGCTATTGATGATTTAAGACAATTAGAACCTTCTATTGAGGCAAGAATAATAGATTGTACTGATGAAGAATCAATGAAGGAATCAGGCATTTTAGAGATGAATACAGTTGTTGTCGGTATTAGTGAGCCCATTGAAGCAAGTATTACTACTACTCTTATTGCTAAGGATAGTGAAGGAACAAAAGTAAAAAGAGTAATTGCGAGAGCCACGAGTGATTTGCATGAAAAGATGTTAAAAAGAGTAGGTGCTGATAAGGTTGTTTTCCCTTCTAGAATGCAAGGTGAAAGATTAGGCTTAGAACTTGTTAGACCTAATCTTATTGAAAGATTAGAATTGGATAATCAAACTGGAATAGATGAATTAACAGTTCCAGAAGAGTTTATTGGTAGATCTTTAAGAGATTTAAATTTAAGAAAAAATTATTTAGTCAACGTTCTTGCTGCCGGTCCTCCAGAACAATTAACAGTAAATCCTCCTGCAAAATATATTCTTGAGAGAGGAAATATTTTGGTAGTTATGGGAAAAACCTTAGATTTACAAAAATTACCTCAAAATTAATTATTTATTCTCGGATTTTTTGATATATCTAATCCTTCGAGGAGCTCCTTTTAACCTTTTAATACTTTGTCTTTCTAATGTATCTCTGAAATTTTCGGTATCAATTTCAGAATCTGTTGTATGTGATTTGACCTCTCGTTCGAAATAATTTTTAATTCCTTCTTGGATCAATACCTTTGCCATATTGCTGATAGTTCTTGATTCATTCTCAGCTAAAATGTTTAGTTGCTCACAAATTAATTCTGGAAGAACTACTTGTATTCTGGGGGATTTTGGCTTCCCATTAGTTGAGTTTTGGCGGGTTGCCATTAGTCAAACTGAATAACTGTTACTTCTAAGTATACACAGTTAGTCAAGGGTAGTATCTTTGTGTATATTAGTAGTAAGGATATAAGCCTTTTATTAATTAGTTCATTGTGTAAATTATGAAAAATTCAAGAAAACTTGATTCTTCTCAAAGATCAATAATTGATAAAAAGAAAAAAAAATTAATACAGTCTGAGTCTTTAAGTAATGAAAATAGTGATGTATTGGTATCTGCAGTGATCAGTCCATATTTATTAACTCATCTGCATCAAATTCTGCAGCGTTCTGAATATTATGCCCAGAAAGATGGAAGAATATCTCATGCGGCTAATTTTGCAAAGCTTAGGAAAGTTCTATGTTTAGATGCAAGAAGTATGGAAGATGCCTCAGCTAAAGAAATAAAAGATACTGATCATGATTTATCTGTTAATAAATATAATGAACAAAATGTTGCTTGAGGGAATAGTCTATTGATATGAATTCATGGAAACTGATGACTAGTAATGTTGAGAAACTCTACAATTTAATAGCTGATGATTCAAGAAAAAAACAAAGTTTATTTTTGATGGCTCTTAATAATCCAAAATCAGCTCTTGAAAAAATTTGCGAGATCGGAAGAGAAGTAGATATCCAAGTTACTAAAGAAGAGGTTATAGAGTATTTGTCTACCGTGGATGATGAAGCAACTAAGTTATGGTTGATTAAGGCTCGAGGAGGTCTTTAGTAAAGGGCTTTGAGTCGTTCCTTCTCTTGTTGCAGGTATTATTCTTCTGTTGTAACCCCCTCCACCAGCCAATGTCCAAAAAAACCAATAACTTGGAATTGCTAATGCTGCAGCTATGAAAATTACTATGATTTGTTCTAATCTTTTCATATCATAATTTTATTCCACAAATATTTTTTTTGGTAAAAAGTCTCTAAGTTTGTAAATTCAATTTTTTTTTAAAGTGATTAGATTTGATAATGTAAGCAAAATTTACTCTACTGATGTTGTTCTAAAAAATATTAATTGGGAAATTAGGAAGGGAGAAAAGATAGGCTTAGTTGGTTCTAATGGAGCAGGTAAATCGACTCAGTTTAAAATCTTAATTGGAGAGGAGGATCAAACAAGTGGACTTGTTCTTAAAGAAGGTAGTCCTAAAATTTCCCACTTAAAACAGGAATTAGATTGTAATTTAAATCGAACAGTCAGAGAAGAATTAGAAGGTTCTTTTAAGGATATACAAGTAGTTTCAAATAAACTTCTAGAGATTGAAAATGAAATGAAACTTTTAGAATCTAGTAAAAATTCTGAAAAACTTGACCATCTTGTAAATCAACTAGCTAAATTTCAAGAAAAGTTTGAAGTTTTAGGTGGTTATCAAATGCAGGCAGAAGTAGAGAAGATACTCCCAAAACTAGGTTTTTCTCAGGAAGATGCAGATAAATTAGTAGGTAATTTTTCAGGGGGTTGGCAAATGAAAGTAGCGCTTGGGAAAATTATTTTGCAAAAACCTGATTTACTTTTACTCGACGAGCCTACTAATCATTTAGATTTGGAAACAATTTTTTGGCTAGAGGAATATTTAATATCTTTAAAAATAGCAATCATATTAATTAGTCATGATCGATATTTCTTAGATAAATTATGTAAAAAGATTATTTTTATAGAAAGAGGAATTTCTGAAACATATAACGGGAATTATTCTTTTTTTATTGAACAAAAGTCTTTAAATGAAGCATCTCAAAGTAAAGCTTTTGAGTTGCAGCAAAAAGAGATTGAAACACAAAGAAAGTATATTGAAAGATTTCGAGCTAGTGCGACAAGAAGTACTCAGGCTAAAAGTAGGGAGAAGCAATTAAAAAAGATTGTAAAAGTTGATGCACCTATTTCAAGACTAAAAAGTCCTTCTTTTAATTTTCCTGAGTGTCCTCGTTCTGGTAAAACAGTTCTTCAAATTAAGAATTTATCTCATAGTTTTGAAGAAAAAATTCTATTGTTTGATATAAATTTAAAGGTTTCTGCGGGAGAAAAAATAGCAATTTTAGGTCCTAATGGATGTGGTAAATCTACTTTGTTAAAGTTGATTATGAAAAAAATAGAACCTGAAATTGGAGAAGTTAATTTAGGTAAACATAATATAATTACAAGTTACTATGAGCAAAATCAGGCTGCAGCCCTTGCTGTTGAAAAACAGGTTATTGATTTAATTTATTCAAAAGCATCAGATTGGTCTCAACAAAAAGTAAGGACATTCTTAGGAAGTTTTGGCTTTCATAATGATGCTGTTTTCAAATATGTTCAACAACTTAGTGGTGGAGAAAAAGCTAGATTAGCATTGGCTTTGATGATAATGAATCCAAGCAACTTTTTACTTCTTGATGAACCTACAAACCATCTAGATCTACAATCGAAAGAGAATCTAGAACTTGCAATAAATAATTATCAGGGCACAGTATTTATTATTTCGCATGATAGATATTTTATTTCTAAAGTTGCAAATAGAATTATTGAGATTAAAGATTCTAAATTATTATCTTTTAATGGTAATTATGAATATTTTTTAGAGAAGAAAAGGACTATTAAATAATTATTTATACTTATCGATTAAGTACTTTATTCTTAGTTTTTTAATTTTGGAAGAATAGTTTTTAGAAAACTTTACAATTCGCTAGGCAAGATCACTTATTTAACTTTACAGACTTAATGACTTTGATTAATGTAATAATTACGTATTTGTTTTATTTAGAATACTTATGAAAAAGTATGATTTAAAAGAAAGTAATTATGTTACTTCTGACCCAGTAGAAAGTTATTTTGAGTGTATTTCTAGTTGTGATATTTCTGATGGTATTTGTATCTCTCAATGTGTAGAAATACTTAGAGATGATGAAAGTTAGAAATTTATTATCTTGATAAATTAGTAATATCAGTCGGTTTAACATTTAATTTAATTATTTTATTTTTTCTTTTTAAGGTTATTTTTATAGATTCATTAATTCCGTTTTCACTTATTGCATTGATTACATCAGAAGAATTATTAATATTTGTTTTCCCCACTTTTAGGATTATGTCATCAATAAAGATTCCACTTTTTGCAGCAGGACTATTTGGAACAACGTATCCTACTTTTACGATACTTTTATTCGTCTCAAAGTAATTTTCGTCTATTAAGTTGATTCCGATCATGGGATGTATTACTTTCCCATTATTTATTAGTTGTGAAGCGATATTTTTAGCTTTATTTATTGGGATTGCAAAACTCAAGCCTGCCCCAGGACCTGATCTTATAAGAGTATTAATTCCAATTACTTCTCCCTTATTATTTAATAATGGCCCCCCAGAATTGCCAGGGTTTATTGCAGCGTCTGTCTGAATTAACTCAAACTTTTTATCATATATTCCTAATTGTGAGACATTTCTATTTAAGTTACTAATTATTCCCAGAGTAACGGTATTTTCTAATCCATAAGGATTGCCAACAGCTATTGCCCAATCACCAACTTCTATTTTCGTCGAGTCACCTAATATTGCTTTTGGCCAAGGCCCTTTACCTTCAAGCTTAATTACAGCTAGATCAGTAAGTAAATCTTGTCCTATTAACTTCCCTTTGTATTTTGCTCCATTAGATAAGCCAACTATTAACTTTTCAGATCCATTTACAACATGAGCATTAGTCATTACGAGACCATCACCGAATATAAAGCCACTTCCCTGGCTTTGTTCTATCCGTGGGCGATTTTCGGGAGGTAATTGTAATCCAAAGAATCTTTCAAAATATGGATCTATGAAAATTCTTGAATCTCTAGACAATTGTTTATTTTTAACAACTCGTTGAGTGTCAATAGTAACTACTGAAGCCCCTGTTTTTTTAACTGCTTTTGTTATGAAAGATATATTTGAAATTTTAGATTCTTCATCAAAATTTTGATTTATTATCGGCTGAGATATTACATTAGATTTATTAATTAGGCCAAGTGATATGTAAGATAGAAAAAATAATTTTTTAAAAGAGAATTTTAAAAATTCAGTATGAATTATTGCTTGTAAAAACATTCGAACATCTTTATTAGATATATTAATGGTAATAATATAAATAGTTGAAATTATTTGGTAAGTATGGGAATTTGTTGCTTCAAAATATCTAAATTTATTTTTTTCGAGCTATTATAGATTTTAAGTAATAATAGATCAATAAAGCAATGTCTTTCTTATTCCCAATTATTTATTCAGCTGCCCTAACTTATTTAGTGTGGAAAGCTTTTAAAGTAATGTCAAATGGTTGGGGGGCACTTGATAAACAACCAAATAGACCTTTCAATACAAATATCCAAGAAAAAAAATATACTATTCATCCTGAACTTCTTGATAAATCTGGAAATATAACGCAAGAAGAATTACTTACAGTTAGGTTTTCTAATGATACAGATTCAACTCTGGAAGAAAAAGGCACTACAACTGATTAAATTCATTTGATAAATTTATAAGGTAAAAAATTGGAATTAAGAACAAAGATTGTCTCAGGAGTAATTAGAACCCTGAAATTACCGCCTAGATTTCGTCTTAAAATGGTTAAAGAAGATCCTGTTAGACTTGAATTAAGTCTGACTCCCTCTTATGGAAAAAATCCAGTAGTAGTTGGAATAGTTGAGTCTCTTGATTTAGTTGCTAGAAGGGATAGAGAAGGCAGAATGCCAAGAGATCTACAAGGTACTTGGGATTGGACTGTAAGACATGGCAAAGTAAGTACTGGAGGTTGGAATCCAATGCTCAAAGAAGCACTTCAAACTATGTTTGAGACTGGATTGCCTGCGATAATATATGAAGAATTAACTGGAGACGAATATAAGCCGGTCGATGGATTAAGACATGTTAGATAAATCATTAATTATTTTCCATAAATTTAACCTTCAAACGCTAAAATATTCTTAAATAGCCACTAATCTATTATGAATGAAGATAATCAACCAAGATTTGGTTTTGTCAACTTTGCCGAAACTTGGAATGGAAGAATGGCAATGATGGGAATATTGATAGGTTTAGGTACAGAATTGATTACCGGACAAAGTATTTTAAGACAAATTGGGATTGGTTAGAACTTTTATAAGAAGTATCTAATTACCATCATTTGATTTCTTCTGCTTTTACTTCAATTGTAGTTTCACTTGGTTTTTGTAAACTATCAGCGCTATTAGGATTTATATCTTCTAACTCTGCACCACAATTCATACAGGTATTATGAATTCCTAATGATATAGTGCCACATTTATTACAAGTATTTACTTTTGACTTTAAGGAATTAAAACTTATCAATAAAATCAAAAATATTAAAAGGGGAACTAAAAATACAAGTAATAAAAGATTTCCGATAAGACTTAAAAAAAAGTTAAATCCAAAAAGGGCAATTAATATTAAAAAGATTAAAGAATAGGTAACTAAACTTTTGTTCATTTTAGAAAAGGAAACATATCATTCTTTTAGAATTAATTTTTTCTACTCCTGCGTGTTAAAGACATACTAGCTATAACTACACTCCAACATTGTCCAAAATATAAAATAACGCCTAGTAGCCAAACCCATAAAGTTAGTACTAAAAAACCTCCAATAAAACCATATGCTTGAAATCTTGCCCCAAGGGAAAGAATACTTTTACTTACTGCTAAATTAAGAGTAGTTAATCCAATTCCAATCAGAATTGCACCGGGTATTAGTGGTCTTAAAGGAACTTTTCTGCTCGGCAATAGTGCTTGAAGTAATAAGGCCATTAATGAAAACCCCACCAGTGGTAAAGCAAATTGACCAACTTGTAAGAGTGGTAATTTTATAATAAATTCGGAAAAATAATTATTATAATTTGATATATTTTCTAAAACAGTAGTTGGAATCATTCTTAGATTTGCACTGATTTGATCTAACACCATTAAAAAACCTATGAAAAATACTATTAAGAAAGCTTCAATTCTGTTCCTAAGAAATCTTGATGCTTGCTCTTGCCAGGCAGAGTTAATTCTTCTCGAAGGGAGTTCGTCTTCCCATAGCCTATCTGAGCCTCTTTGAAGTGATAAGTAAGCGTTGCCGGCAGTAAAAAGTAAAAACATAGCTCCTAAAATACCTGCGCCAAAGCCTTGGTCAATTAATTTGAATAATGTCGTTTCAACTAATTCAACAACCGATGGAGGTAAAATTTGAGCAGCAACAGATATTATTTGTTGATCTAAACCTTCTTGCTTTCCTAGAAACCAGGAAGCTATTGAAAGAGAAATAAGTAGTATTGGAAAGAATGACTGAAGAGTGTAATAGGCAAAAGCAGCGCTTAAATCAATACAATCCGATTTACTCCATCTTTCACAAGCTCCCCATAAACTTTTAATAATCCATGTGGTACTTCGCTGCATATTAATTCTCTTCAAATACTTATCCTAATCTTATTTATTGTATCTAATAGGGATATTTTTCAAGTCTTTTATATATTTATGATGCAACTATTTTTCTACTAATAACTTACCCCACGGTCTTAAGACTTTCATTTTTTCTTTTGTCCTTGAAGCAATTAAGGGAAAATTAGTATCTTGCAAATCTTGTTCCGCAGTTAAATGCATAGGGTTCATTTCTAACCATTCAATTGAACAATTTAGCTCCTCAAGTAATAGCCATGCTGCCGCAATATCCCATATTTTAGGAGTTGATTCAATAGCTCCAAATGTTTGTCCCATTGCAACGCTTGTTAAATTTAAACTAGATACACCAAGAAGTCTTATTTTCCCAGGAAATATAGAACTAGGATCTTTTTGTAAAATTTTGATAGATCTACTGCATAAGGATACGCATTCACTTTTTTGAGTATTATTAATTTCAATTTTCTTGTTATTAAGCCAAACACCTTCTCCTTTGATTGCTACAAATTTTTTCTTTAATGTAGGAATGATTAAAAAGGAAGATTGAGGAGCACCATCTACAAATCTTGCTACCGAAATAGACCAATACGGAATTCCTGCAGCAAAATTTGTGGTCCCATCAAGTGGATCTACTATCCAATAAGCATTTGTATTAGGAACTATCTTTCCTCCCTCTTCACTAAGAACCCCTTCATTTGGAGCAATTATAGATAGGGCTTCTACAATTGTT
>QCVY01000030.1 GCA_003208695.1 Prochlorococcus sp. AG-686-P16
GAATTACAGAAGTTGCCATTAAAATAGCAAATCAAAGAAGTAAAAAAATATGTTCTGTAGATAAATCAAACGTTCTTGAAGTAAGCCAATTATGGAGAGATACAGTTTTAGAAGTCGTCTCAAAAGAAAAAGATTTAAGTTTAAGTAATATGTACGTTGATAATGCCGCCATGCAACTCGTAAAGAACCCGAGCCAATTTGATGTAATTTTAACTAGCAATTTGTTTGGTGATATTTTAAGTGACTTAGCCGCAATGATAACTGGTTCTATTGGAATGCTTCCATCAGCATCTCTAAGTAATTCAGGGCCTGGCGTCTTTGAACCTGTGCATGGTTCTGCTCCTGATATAGTTGGTAAAAATATAGCTAATCCTATAGCTATGGCATTATCAACTTCAATGATGCTTAAAATCGGTCTAAATGAGTCAGAAGCTGCAGAAGATATAGAGATAGCTATAGATAATGTTTTATCTAAAGGATATAGAACATCAGATTTAGACGATGGTAATTGTCAAGTCCTTTCTTGCAGTGAAATTGGAGAAAAAATTATTCAAGAAATTTTATTAAAAAATTAATAAATTAAAAATTATCTTTAACTAGAACAAAAAGTTGGCATATGACCTGTCAGAATTAATATATATTGTTTTAATTAAATGTCTAAACGTCATCCAGTAGTTGCTGTAACAGGATCATCAGGAGCAGGAACAAGTACAGTAAAAAGAGCATTTGAGCATATTTTTGCAAGAGAAAATATAGTTCCAGCTGTTGTAGAAGGAGATAGTTATCACAGGTTTGAGAGAATGCCTATGAAAAAAGCTATGGCCGAAGCACTCTCAAAAGGTGAAAATTTTTCTCACTTCGGTCCTGAAGCAAATCTTTTTGACAAGTTAGAAGAACTTTTTAAAATCTATGGAGAAACAGGCGGAGGGGAAAAAAGATATTATCTTCACAGCACTGAAGAAGCTCAGGAACATAATACAAGACTAGGGACATCATTAGAACCAGGTCAATTCACCCCATGGGAAGATATTCCAAATGGAACAGATGTTCTTTTCTACGAAGGTTTACATGGAGGTGTTGAGGGAGAAGGGTACAATGTATCCTCCTATGCAGATTTACTTGTTGGTGTTGTACCTATTACAAACTTAGAATGGATCCAAAAAATTCATAGAGATAATGCTGAAAGAGGTTATTCAGCTGAAACTATAGTTGACACTATTTTAAGAAGAATGCCAGATTACATAAATCATATTTGTCCACAATTTAGTAAAACGGATATAAATTTCCAGAGAGTTCCTACTATTGATACCTCGAATCCCTTTATATGTAGAAACATACCTACACCAGATGAAAGTTTTGTAATAATACATTTTAGAAAAGGGGCAAGAGAAAAATGGGGTATTGACTTTCAATATCTTTTGGGAATGATTCATGATTCATTCATGTCAAGTCCAACGAGCATTGTTGTTAATGGAGGGAAAATGGGTTTTGCCATGGAGTTAATCCTCACTCCAATAATCCATAAAATGATTGAAGAAAAGAAACATTCATAAATAGATTTAATTCCTTTTCCTTAAACTTTCAAAATAATTTTAATTTTGAAGACGTAAATTTATTAAGGTAAAATTCCTATGGTTTTGTAAAATTTTAGAACTAAGGAATTTCAAATATTTATAAATCTTCCTTGATAAAAGGGCCTTATTTGGACTTAAATAGATAAAAACAGAGAATATTGTGTCTTTAATCGACTGGTTTGCCGCAAGGAGAAAAGATCAATTTGTTGGGAAGGTTTCTCAAGATCCTGAGGAAAGTGATGGTCTTTGGGTTAAATGTTCAGAATGTGGACAAGTTGCTTATAGAAAAGATTTAATTTCTAATTTTAATGTGTGCAATAATTGTAGCCATCATAATAGGATTAATAGCGATGAAAGAATTAAAATAATAGCTGACAAAGATTCATTTAAGGAGTTTGATGGTTCATTGAGTCCTACTGACCCTTTGAAATTTAAGGATAGAAGATCTTATTCAGACCGTATAAAGGAGAGTCAAGAGGGGACAGGCCTCAAAGATGGAGTAATAACAGGTTTATGTTCCATTAATTCAATGCCTTTGGCTTTAGCAGTAATGGATTTTAGATTTATGGGAGGATCAATGGGTTCAGTAGTAGGAGAAAAGATTACTAGAATTATTGAAAGAGCAACGATTAAAAACTATCCAATTTTAATTGTTTGCGCTTCAGGTGGAGCAAGAATGCAAGAGGGAATGTTAAGCCTTATGCAAATGGCAAAAATATCAGGTGCGCTAAAAAAACATAGAGCTAAAAATCTTCTTTACATGCCTTTATTAACTCATCCAACTACTGGTGGAGTTACTGCTAGTTTTGCAATGTTAGGGGATCTAATATTGGCAGAGCCAAAAGCTCTTATTGGATTTGCAGGGAGAAGAGTAATAGAACAAACTTTAAGAGAAAAATTACCTGATAATTTTCAAACAGCAGAATATCTTCTAGAACATGGATTCGTTGATGTGATCGTAAATAGAAAGGATCTTAAAAGCACTCTGACAAAAATATTAAAAATTCATGGTGTAAAAGAACTTGTTAAGGCAAATTAAAAAGATGAAAATTATTTTTAATTTTTTTTCTTTATGCTTTACCTTTTTAATTTTAATTTTAAATAACTCTGAATTTGCATATGGTATTGGTAATGTAGATTGGGTCCTTTTAAAAAAAAATAATGATGGAAAAGAATGGATAGATATGGGCAGTATTAAGGAAATAAGTAATGGAGAACTAACAGTTTTAACAAAGTTCCTTAAAAATCCTAAAGAATCAAGTGATAAAGAACAATTATCTCTCTACGTCATGAGAATTAATTGTAATGACAAAACATTTAAAGATACTTCAATTAATGGGATCCCACAGTTTGGTTCTAAATGGCAAAATTCAAATAATGATGAGCTTATTGAAGTTGTTATTAAAAAAAGTTGTTCTGAAATAATAAATAAATGAATAATAGTAATAATCCACAAAAATTAAGAATCGCAATTGCTGGCTTAGGATTTGGAAAAAAAATTCATTTGGAAGCCTTAAAAGAATCAGAATACTTAATTCCCACTGCACTGTATCACTATAAAAAAGAAAAAGGACCATCATTAGAGAAAGATACTGGTTTAAATTTTTACAATGATTGGGGGGAATTAGTTAAATCTAAAGACATCGACGGTATCATAATTGCTACATCTCCTGAATCAAGATTTAAATTAGCAAAGGAAGCATTAAAGAATAATAAACATCTTTTATTAGAAAAACCTGTTGCCCTAACTTCCGAAGAAATTGAAGAACTACAAAGAATATCTTTAACTAATAATTTGAGTGTTTGCGTAGATTTTGAATATAGAGCAGTGCCTCTTTTTCTACAAACCAAAAAAATAATTGATGAGAATACTTTAGGTGAAATTTATCTAATTAAATTAGATTGGTTAATGGGCAGCCGATCAGATCCCAAAAGGGCTTGGAACTGGTATTCATTAAAAGAAAAAGGCGGAGGAGTAATTGGAGCATTGGGGACTCACGCTTTCGATATGTTGAACTGGTTTTTTGGAGAGTCGATAATGGCATCTGGAAAATTATCAACATCAATCAAGGAAAGATCCTTACCTAATTCCTCCAAGATATTGGAAGTAACAAGTGAAGATATTTGTATAGCTAACATTGAAATCAAAAATTACGATTCCACTTTAGTACCATGTCAGGTTTCATTATCCTCGATTTCAAAAAATGGGAGTGGATTTAATTTGGAAGTGTATGGAAGTGAAGGTTCGCTTTTCCTCAGGAGTGAGAATCAAAAAGATTATGTACATGGTTTTAATTTAAAATTTTCGAACAAAGAAGATGAGACATATGACATACCAGCTGATCATCTCTACAATTTTGAAAAAATCTGGTCTGATGGAAGAATTGCGCCTGTTAAGAGAATTCACGATTTATGGGCTGAGAGTATAAATAATCAAACACCAGTAATCCCTGGATTATCTGAGGGACTAAGAAGTCAAAGAGTTTGCGAAGCAATAAGACAATCATCTGAGAATGGGATTTGTATTAAAATTTAGCTCTATACATTGATAAGTAACAATTACTACTCGATTAGGTATTGAATTGATTTTATTTTTTCTTCATATTCTGGAAAAATCAATTGAACTGAAATTTTATGAATGGCTTTAAATTACTACAAAAATGAGCTTAAAGAAAATGCTCAACTTTTAGCTTCTAAAGGTAAGGGAATATTAGCTGTAGATGAATCGACTAAAACAGTAGGGAAAAGATTAGCAGGTATTGGAGTAGAAAATACTGAAGAGAATAGAAAAGCATACAGAGGTATGCTTTTCACCACAGAAGGACTTGGAAAATATATAAGTGGTGCAATTTTATTTGAAGAAACTCTCTATCAAAACCATCAAGATGGGGAATCTATGGTGCAAAAGCTAAATAAATCTGGAATCATTCCAGGTATTAAGGTTGATAAAGGTTTGAATCCTCTCTCAGGAGGTGGAGACGTAGAAACATTTTGTTCAGGTTTAGATGGTTTAGTTGAAAGAGCAGCAAAATACTACGAACAAGGAGCAAGGTTTGCTAAATGGAGAGCAGTTTTACAAATAACAGAAGATGGTTGCCCATCAAAATTATCCATACAAGAAAATGCATGGGGATTAGCAAGATATGCTAGATCAGTACAGGAATCAGGCTTAGTACCAATAATTGAACCTGAAATTTTGATGGATGGTGATCATACTATTGAGAAAACTGCTGAAGTTCAAGAAGAAGTTATTAAGCAGGTATACATAGCTTGCCAAACTAATGGAGTTTTTCTTGAAGGAACACTCTTAAAACCTTCAATGACTGTTAATGGAGCTGAGTGCTCGACAAAAGCTGATCCTATGAAAGTCGCTGAAATGACAATAAGAACAATGGAAAGATGCGTACCTGCATCAGTTCCTGGAATTGTCTTTCTGTCCGGAGGTTTAAGTGAGGAAGCTGCTTCAGTTTATTTAAATAACATGAATACTCTTTATAGAAAAGCTTTATGGAACGTTTCATTCTCTTATGGACGAGCTCTACAGCATTCTTGCTTAAAAGCATGGAAAGGAATCGAAACAGATGCTGGACAAAAAGCTTTAATTGCTAGAGCACAGGCAAATTCTGAAGCTTCCAAAGGATCATACGTAGCAGGATCTCAACCCTCATCTGATGAGCAATTATTTGTTGCTGGCTACACTTACTAACAAAAGAAACCAAAAATATACATTTAAGTATTCAAATAGTTTCATTTCTTTAGTATTTTGTATATCTAATGACGTGACATTTGATACCTCTATATATTAAACTCTCGGAACATATTGCTTAGTTTTCTTAAGCATCTAATTAATTTTAATTATGGCCCTTGTTCCACTGAGACTACTTTTAGATCACGCAGCCGAGAATGGTTACGGTATACCAGCTTTTAATGTCAATAATCTTGAACAGGTTCAAGCGATCATGGAGGCTGCTTATGAAACTGATAGTCCTGTAATTCTTCAAGCTTCAAGAGGAGCAAGAAATTATGCTGGCGAAATTTTCCTTCGTCACTTGATACTTGCTGCAACAGAAACCTATCCAAATATACCAGTTGTAATGCATCAAGATCATGGTAATGAGCCATCAACTTGTTATTCAGCAGCGATTAATGGTTTTACATCAGTAATGATGGACGGATCACTAGAGGCAGATGCAAAAACACCCGCAAGTTATGAATATAATGTTGCAGTAACAAAAAAAGTAGTAGATTTCGCACATTCAGTTGGAGTTAGTGTAGAAGGAGAATTAGGTTGCTTAGGATCATTAGAGACAGGTAAAGGTGAAGCTGAAGATGGTCATGGATTCGAAGGTGAGCTTTCAACGGATATGCTCTTAACTGATCCTGAAGAAGCTGCAGACTTTGTGGCGAAAACAAAAGTTGATGCTTTAGCAATAGCAATTGGAACTAGTCATGGTGCATATAAATTCACAAGGAAACCAACAGGAGAGGTTCTTGCTATAAGCAGAATTGCTGAGATCCATAAAGCTTTACCAAATACTCATCTTGTAATGCACGGATCAAGTTCGGTCCCTCAAGAATGGTTAGATATCATTAACAAATATGGTGGAGAGATACCACAGACATACGGTGTGCCTGTAGAAGAAATTCAAGAGGGTATTAGAAACGGGGTAAGGAAAGTTAACATCGATACTGATAATAGACTTGCATTTACAGCAGCAGTTAGAGAAGCTGCTTTTGCGGACACAGCAAACTTCGACCCAAGACATTTCAATAAACCTGCCAGAAAATACATGAAGCAAGTTTGTCTTGATAGATATAAGCAATTCTGGTGCGAAGGTCAAGCAAGTAAGATCAAACAAAGCAGCACAAATTATTATGCTGATCTTTATGCAAAAGGAAACTTAGATCCAAAAGTAAAGGCAGCAGTTTAATATTTAACCAAAGATTAAATGAAGAATGACCTCAGATATTGAGGTCTTTTTTTATTGTGTAATTAAGGACTTCAAAGTGTATAGACCATCTATTCCACCAATAGATTCATCACAAGCCCGTTCAGGATGAGGCATTAATCCTAAAACATTTCCATTTTTATTAGTTATACCAGCTATATCAGAAGTTGAACCATTAGGATTAGTTTTGTATTTCAGTGCAATTAAATCATTATCAATAAGATTTTTTAAAGTATCTTGATCGCAATGATAACGGCCTTCTCCATGCGCAATTGGTAATTTTATTTTTTGTTTTTTATTTAATTTTTTAAACCAACCGCCTTTTGAAGTAATCACATTCAAGTCAACATCATCACAAATGAAATTAAGATTTTTATTTGCAACAAGAGCTCCGGGAAGAAAACCTGATTCAGTTAAAATCTGAAACCCATTACATATTCCTAATACTCGTCTTCCACTTTTAACAAAATCATGTAAAGCATTTATTAATGGAGAGAATCTTGCGATTGCTCCACATCTTAAATAATCACCATAACTAAATCCACCTGGCAAAACAATTGAATCAACATCATTTAAATCAGATGATTCATGCCACAAAAATTTTGTTTTAATGTCTAAACAAGCTTCTAAAGCCCATGCGACATCACGATCACAATTAGAACCTGGGAAAACGACAATACCAACGGTAAAACTAGCCATTTATAATTTATTTATTGAATATTCATAGTCTTCAATGACTGTATTAGCAAATAATCGATCACATAATAAGTCAATTTTTTCTTTAATATTTTCTTCATTACTTTCGATTTTAACTTCAATCATTTTTCCTATTCTTAAAGATTTAATTCCTTCGACTCCAAGTTTGCTGGAAGCGGACTTTATTGCCTCTCCTGCTGGATCAAGAACGGAAGGTCTTAACCTTATAAAAACTTTTACTTCAAATTGATCCAATTAAAAAATTATTTCTAATAGAAGAATAGTTTAAATATTAATAAAAAAGTACCCTAAATTAATAAACAAATATTTTTATCGTTAATAATAAAAATAATTAATTAAACGTTTATAAAACCTTTACCAAAACATTCTAAACAAGTTCTTCTTGAGTTTTCTGGGGTTATGAAATTACCTGCCCCAACACATTTAGAGCAAATGACTTTAAAAGAAGGGATTGAATTTTTAGTAAGGATATTAGCTCTAAAAGCAATTTTTGTATCTTCCATTTTCAATTTTGAAATTAGGGAAATTATTCCACACGCAACTATAAAATTAAATGCTTATTTTTGGGACGTTTAAAACCTTAAATTTCTCTTTAATTTTTTTTATGAATTTTGTAATTGATTCATTATCAAAAGAAATTACAACTAATTCAAGTCCAGCACTATCAATTGGTCTCCAACAATTAAGAGGTGCTTCTTCATACCAAGTATTTATTTTTTTTCCAACTATTTGTATTTGTAAAGGCAATGATTTATTTGGAATCCATATACGTCCTTTTATTCGAAGAATATTTGTATCACTTAAAACGTTTATGATCTCTTTTTCAAATTCCTTTTTATCAAGAAAATAATTTAACTTTATTGAATCAGAGACAAGTTCAACATGATTATGATCATGTTCCTCAGAAATAAAATTTTGATAATTATCCTTTTTAAATTCAATATCGAATATATATTTTAAATCAATTTTGCCGTTAAGAGATTTAAGAATAGGAACAGTTGAATTAAACTTTTCTTTGATTATATTTTCGATAGATTTAAATTCTTCTTCATTTAAAACATCTGCTCTTGATATTAGAACGATATCAGAAACCTCTAACTGTTCTTCAAAGAGTTCATCAATGGATGCATTATGGTCAATCTTATTTAATTTTTTGTACTGATTAGTTATTTCATTTAAATCATTTATTGGAGAGCCCGTAAGCATTGACTCTCCATTGACTATGCCAATAACGAGATCAAGATATATAGATGACCTTATCTCAGGCCAATTAAGTGCTTTTAATAATGGTAATGGCAAGGCAAGTCCACTTGTTTCAATAATTATTGCTTCTATTTCAGGATTAAAATTTAGAAGTGATTTTATCGAGGGAATAAAATCATCTTGAACAGTGCAACATAAACAACCATTGTTTAATTCAATAATGCAGTCTTCATCTGAATCGTCACAGCCATTGCAACTTTTAACCAAGTCACCATCAATTCCAACATCACCAAATTCGTTAATTATTAACCCAAATTTTTTATTGCTCTCTCTGAGTAAATATCTTAAAAAAGTTGTTTTTCCAGAACCAAGAAATCCAGAAATTACAATTACAGGTATTCTTTTTTTCATCTTTAATTTCTAACACCCAAGACTATATTCTGTACTTTCTCCTGTAGAACTATTTGTACCATTTGCAATCTCACATAATTCTTTTTGTTGTATGCGGCTAAGGACTGCATTTGTAAAATCTGCACCATCTATCTTAGCTCCTTCAAAATTACTTTCCATTAATAAAGCATTTGTGAAATTTACATCTGAAAGATCTGCGTCTGTAAAATCTGTTGCATATGCTAAAGCATCACTAAGGTTAGCTCCAGTCATAGTTGCGTTTTGTAATTTACTATTATTAAAAACTGCTCCCTCTAAGTTACTTTGACTAAAATCAAATCCATTTAAATTAAACTTTACAAATTCATTACCACTAAGATCTTGACCATGCATATCTTCCTCTAAATCAAGGTCTTGTTGATTTCTTATTTCTGGAGGTCGTTTAGCCCAAGCAGAGTTTACAAAATTAAAAAATAAGATACCAATAAAAAATATAGTTATTAAAGCATTCTTTAGCGAAGGAAAATTAATTGATTTAATCATAATAAAAATGTATTTTAGATCTAGGGTTTTTAAAGTTGGTATTCTTATCTTAAAGGAAAATATATGGCAATGTCACTAAAGGTTATTGTTCCTCCTCATCCATTAATAAAACATTGGCTTTCAATTTTAAGAGAGAAAAATACTCCTAATATTTTATATTCAACTGGCTATGAACAATTAGGAAAATGGCTAACTTATGAAGCGTTAAGAGATTGGCTTCCATATAAAAAAGAGTCGATAAATACAGATAATGGAGAGGCAGAAGGTGTCTTTATAAATAATGATTATCCAATTAAAGTAATAGCGAAAATACCTGAAGGATTATCCCTATGGTACGGGGCAAAAGAAGTGATCCCAAATTCAACTCTTTGTTTAGGAGAGTTACCAACAAAAGTTGAAGACAATGTAGGAGTTATCGTATATTCAGATCAAATACAGATGAAGTCAAATCCTATTGAAACCCTAATCAACTTAAAAAGATTAGGGGTTGAATCTAATAGAATTTTATTAATATCATCTATTTGCAGCAATAAAGGTCTTAATGAAATTGCGAAGATATTTCCTCAACAAGTTATATATACATCTTGTATTGATGAAGAAGACGAAAAATTAAATTTGTTAAAGCCCGGAATTGGGGACCCTCTATCGCGTTTGAGTACTATATTTTCAGATAAGAACTAATATATAATATAATTAGAAATAAATTACCAATGTCTGAATATAGAGATTCGTCTTCAAATAATTTTTTATCTTTAATAAGCGGAGCTTTTATCGGAGCAGCAGGGTTAGCATGGTGGTTAATCTCTGAAGCAGATAAAAGAAAAGAGGAAAAGAAACAAAAAGCAATGATGTATTCATCAAGAATTCAAGATGGTTCAGAGGCAATTGACACTAACGAAAACATAAAAGACATTGAAGGGGATAAATTAGAGCAGAAAGTTGAAGAGCTTAATTCTGCAATTGCTGATGTAAGGAGGCAACTTGAGGAGTTAGGACAATAAAATAAAAAAAGGTTCTCAAATCATATGAATAAATTAAGATCATCGGCAATAACTCAAGGTGTCCAAAGATCTCCCAACAGATCAATGTTAAGAGCAGTTGGATTTAGTGATGAAGATTTTGCGAAACCTATTATTGGAGTTGCCAACGGATTTAGCACTATCACACCATGCAATATGGGGCTCAACAAGTTAGCTCTAAAAGCTGAAGAGTCAATAAGAGAATCAGGAGGAATGCCTCAGATGTTCGGAACCATCACCGTGAGTGATGGAATCTCTATGGGAACAGAGGGAATGAAATATTCCTTAGTTTCAAGAGAAGTCATAGCTGATTCAATTGAAACAGCATGCAATGCGCAAAGTATGGATGGAGTTTTAGCTATTGGAGGTTGTGATAAAAATATGCCGGGAGCAATGATTGCAATTGCAAGAATGAATATCCCATCAATATTCATTTATGGAGGTACGATAAAACCTGGTAAATTAAACGGTGAAGATCTTACAGTTGTCAGTGCATTTGAAGCAGTTGGGCAATTAGCATCAGGAAAAATAAATGAGAAGAGATTGGTTGAAGTTGAAAAAAATTGCATTCTCAAAAGATTCTTTAGTCATGAGATCTAAAGGTTTAATGTCTTTTCTGATTGCATCAACTAATATTTCAGCACTTTTTTCTGCGCTAACTTCCTTCTCATAA
>QCVY01000031.1 GCA_003208695.1 Prochlorococcus sp. AG-686-P16
TCTACCCACCCAACATTTAAATGTAATGAACGCTTGGGACGGTATCTTCGGCATAATTGGGAAGATTTCTTTTATCAATAAATTCTTCACTTTTATAATTAAAAATTGGTACTTAAAGCAGAAAAAATTTTTTGCATGGCCAAATATAAAAGCTAACAAGTTAATTATTCCCGAAAGAATAGGCAATATTTCACCAAAACAAATCGCTAATGAAGCTATATTTCTGATAAAAAATAAAAAATATTTAAGAGAGCAAAAAGAAAATTTATCAAAACAACGAGGGAAAACTGGCGCAGTTAAAAAGTTAGCTTACATAATTTTTAATTCGATCAAAAGACTAAGTTAATTTCCAAATAATTACCAAGGATCATCAATTTCTACGGATTCTGATTGAGGATTTTCTGTGACTATTTTTTTCTCTTCAACAGGTTCAATATCTAAAGGTTCTTGCGACCTTTGAATCGGTCTCTTTGAAGCCCGATTAGACATAGATTGCCTTTTAATAACAAATTCTGTCGTATTTTCTTCATCAGTTTGATTATCTAATTGTTCAGAGGAGTCATTATCCAAATAAAGCTGTTTTTTATTATTTATTTTTTCAGTTTCAATTTCTACATATTCAAGTTCTTCTTCATACTCTTCTTCTTCTTTAAATTCTTCTTCTTTAATTTCTTCCATAAAATTATTTTGTTCTTCTGATTCAGAACCTGACAATAACTGATTTTCCACTGGGACAAGATTTGCTGTATATCTATTTGCTTCCCTTTCTTCCCAAGAAGAACCTCCTACCCCAAGTTTCTCGAGTAATCCACTACTTAGTTGATTCAGTTTTTCCTCTGCGCCTTCATAAACAATTATTCTATCAGTACCGCTGCTGACTATCTCATCTACAGGAATTTCCCAAGTACTCAAAACACCTTCACCTAAAAGAGGAACTCCTACTGCACCCATTACAAGAGAGATTAAATCCCCCGTCTCAATATCAAAAGAAAATCCAAGAACTCTTCCAAGAAGCTGACCAGATTCCGTAATTACCTGACAATTTATAACTTTCCCATATCTTTCAGGAGAAAAACCGTCGCTCAAAGAATCTAAAGAATTTACCAAAATTACATCGCCAACCTGCTTTATGCTTTCAAGAGGCATCCATTTAGGTAAACCTGGCAAAAATCTTGTAAGAGGATTATCTCTAAGACCTAAAGCAACTACCTCTCTTCTATCAATATCAACGACAACTTCACCTACGACTCCTAATCTCCTACCAGTATCAGTAGTAATGACCTGGGTCCCCATAAGTTCCGACCTTAACCATAGACGTTCGCTAGGTACGGAATCTCGGCGATTATTATTTGTGGATGTGTTCGACAAACTCATTAATAACTTTCTGACATTCTGACGTAAAAATTAAAAAAAGTGTGATTATGCAGCATTTGGTAATCCAACAACTTGAGTATTAGCACCTCTTGCTTGAGCAACACCAATTGTTCGTTCAGATGAACTTATCATAGGTCTTCTGTGGCTTACGACTATAAATTGAGCGTTTGATGACTGACTTGTTATTAATTTTGATAACCTTTCAACGTTAATACCATCTAAAAAACTATCTACTTCATCTAATGCATAAAAAGGAGAAGGCTTATATTTCTGCAAAGCGAATAAAAAACTTAGGGCCGTTAATGATTTCTCACCACCCGACATTGAAGCTAATCTTCTGACATTTTTTCCTTTAGGATGAGCAACTAAAGTTAAACCTCCCTCCAAAGGAGCCACAGGATTTTCGAGCTGAAGGAACCCATCTCCATCTGATAAATTGGCAAAAATCTCTCTAAAATGCTTATCAACTTCTACGAATGCCTGCATAAATGCTTCTTGTCGCATAGTTGAAACAGTTTCTATTCTTAATAACAACTCTGATCTTTCATTAGATAAAACTTCCAATCTTGCTATTAAATCATTTAACCTTTCTGTCAATTCCTCTAATTCATCTAAAGCTAACATATTTACCGGTTCTAAACTTTCCAATTTCGCATTAATCACAACGATCTCTGATTGTAATAAATCAAGAGTTGTAGTCTCATATTCTTCAAAGCTGGGCAACGGATCAGGCAGCTCTTTTTTATAATTTTCCAACTTGATAGTTTCGCTACGCATTTCCTCATTTAGAGAACTTATATCTCTTTCGAGATATTCCAACTTAAGGGTAAACTCATTAATTTCTTGTCTTTTATTAGAAATAGATGAATTTAACTCATCCCTTTTTCTTCTTAATATTCCAAGATCCTTTTCAAGCAAGGATTTTTGGCCATCAAGACTCGCAAGCTCACTTTTATAATCATCTCTTTTCTTTATCCATTCATTATGGGCATTAGAAAGCTCTTTAACAGATTCTTGTAGATTCTTTTCTTGTAGAGATATTAGATTTAATTGATTATTTATACGTTCTTGATTTAAAACCAATTGATTCTTTTTATTTAATAATTCATCTTTCTCTTGAATCATTAGTTCAAGTTTTTTATCTAGCTTTTCAAAATCATTATTATGAGTGATTAAAGAGGAAGTTTGATTATCTTCATAATTCTTTTTAAGGATTATCTCCAATTCATCCAACTTTTTTTTAAATGGTGTTATTTTATTTTGAATGCTATCCAACTTTTCATTTAATAAATTATCTTGAGAAGTAAGCTTATTTAATCTCAAATTATTCTCATCAATCCTTTTCATCGAAACTTTTAGAGAATTATTATTTACTTCAATTTCTTTATTAGACGATACGCAATCCTCTAATATTTCCCTTTGATTATAATTTAGTTTATTCAAGTTATTAGTTTTATTTAAAATATCATTATCTGATTTCTTCAAAGCTTCTTCAATGATAGATAATCTTTGTTTTATGGGGTGAGCCTCGTCAATATCATTATTGGTTCCAAACCTATAAGCAAGATCTTTATTAACTTTACTTCCTCCAGTAATTGCACCACTAAGTTCCAATAGTTCTCCACTCAAAGTAACCATTCTAATTTTTTGTTTAGATAATTTCGCTGACTCTAAATCTGAAAAGACTACTGTATCTCCAAAAACGTATTTAAAAACATCTGCATAAACATCATCATAATCAATTAAATTAATAGCTTTATCTACAAATCCATTCTCTTTAAAATTCTCAAATCTCTTAAGCGCGAAATTTTTTTTATAAGTTTTAATTCTATTAAGTGGAAGAAAGGTTAATCTACCTGCTTTCTTTTTTTTAAGAATTTCAATGGCTCTTGAAGCAATATTGTCATTATCGACAACTATTTGTCCAAGTCTATTACCAGCGGCTATTTCCAATGCATATCTGTTTTTTTCATTTACTGCACCCAATTGAGCCACATATCCATGTATACCCTCTAACCCTGCCTCTAAAAGTATTCTTAATGCATATGATCCTCTAGTTTCATTTAGAGCCTCTTTTCTGCTTTCACATCTTGATAAGTCCTTTTCAAGCCTTAATTGTTCGTTATTTAGCCTAAGTTTAGTTTTATTCAATAAATCTATTTCAATCTTTAAAGTATCAATATCAGATCTAATACTGCTCAAATTGCGATTTTTTGTATCCGTTGATTTTCCATTAATTTGATTAAATTCTGATAGTTTTTGTTTTTCTAACTTTAAAAGATCAGTTTGAGATGATATTTCTTCTCTTTGAATATTAATTTGTATAATTTCCTCCTCTATATTCCTTTTACTAGATTCAAGAGGTTGTACTAAAGATTTTATATTTTCTAACTCATGATTGAGCTTTATACTTTGCTTTGAAAATTCACCTGATTCACCTGCAGCATCAGAAAGTTTTTTTCTAGATAGTTTATGTTTTAACGTTAAATCTTGAATCTCGACGTTTAATTTTTCTAGATAATTATCATTAAAGTTTTCTTGTTGATTCTTTTCTAACTCAGTGTTTTTTTTAGATATTACAAGATTATCCCGTTGCTCTTGCAATTTTATTCCTTCCTCTTTATTAACAACAGCTATTCGCTCTAATTCCCTTAAATTTGAATTTATACTACCGATATCAGAATTTACTTTGATTAAGTTATCTTCTCCTTTCTCTTTTAATTCGGCAATCATGACTTTCATTGCATCTTGCAATACTTGTATTTCTTTACTAAGAGATTCTTTTTGTTGATTAAATAAAATCTTACTCTTATCCAAGTTAATAGCTTTTTTCTTAATTAATTCAATATTTTGAACTTGTTTATCGAATAAAAGTACTTTTTCAATCTCCTTAATATGAAAAAGTTTTGCCTTTAACTCTTTATATTTTTTAGCTTTTTCACATTCTTTTTCAAGCTTTACTTTACTAGATTGCAATTCATTTTCTAAAATCTCGCATTTTTCTTGTCTCTCAAAAACATCATTAAGTTTTGAATGAGTTTGTTCAATTCTGCTATCAAAAAGAGCTACCCCTGCTAATTCATCAATAAGTGTTCTCCTTTCTTTATTATTCATTGATACTATTCTTGTGACATCTCCCTGCATCACAACATTGCTGCCTTCTGGATCAACACTTATATCTCTAAGAACTCTCTGTATTTGTTGTAGAGTACATTGGCGTCCATCAGAGGTATAAGTCGATGCATATGATCCACCAGGCATTAGCCGCAATTTCCTGGCAACTACCCATTCTTTTTGATCTCTAGTAAGTGCAATATCATCTTCTTCTAAATCCAAAGATGGAACATCTTCCCTTGGCGACCAATCTTCAATATTGAATTTAACAGAAACAAATGTTTCGGAAGATTTACCTTCTTTTACTTTCGAATTATTTATTAAATCAGGTAATCTCTCTGCTCTCATACCTCTACTATTTGCCAAACCTAAACAGAACAAAATTCCGTCCAAAATATTACTTTTCCCAGATCCGTTTGGACCAGTCACCACTGTAAAACCTTCTTCAAGAGGAATTTTTACCTTTCCTCCGAAAGATTTAAAATTTTCAAACTCGACCTGATTGATGTATACCAATCGCAAGTCACAATAGCTAAGTAAGAATAGCTACTTTTCAAAAAATCTCAAGAGAATTATTAAGATTATTTCTAAAAACAAATTAATTATTTTTCGTTAAATGACAAAAATTCCCATCTATTATGAACAAACCGTTCAACAATTCACCGTTCAATATAATTTTTAACTCTTGTGAGTCTTGATTATGAGAAATACACGAGAAAGTTCCATGATCAATTCTTTTTACTAAACCTCTATTATTAGAAAGTTGATATTCAACTCTAGAAAGCCAAACCAATCTATGGTTTGGTTGTTTTACTATTTTAATAAAGCCTTTATTTAGCAATGGAATTTCGTGAAACTTCCAAGTAAAACAATCTAATTGATCTTCGACAAGAAAATCATAGTGAATATCAATTAATTTACTACCAAGAATCTTATGTTCGAGTAAAACCCATCGATTCATTATCTAGTGCATCAATAAATTATTTTATTTCAATAATCAATTATTAAGATGAGCTAACAATTTAGATCATCTTAAAAAAGGAAAAACCTAGTTACCCGCATCAGGTACAAATCTCAAAGCAATAAATAGCAAACTGCCAGCTCCTGCAATAGCTGCTGCTACCAATCCAAAATCAGTTGGAATTGTACGGGATGCAAAAATAATTGCTGCAAGTGTGATATCCATGATGAAATAAAAAACTTAATTTAATAAAGTCAGTAATAGCTTAACAAAACCTTATTACAGAACAGGAGAGATAAATGAAATGTAAATAAAATTTTATATGTCTATAAATTTTTTATTAAAAACAAATCTAAATAGAAGGGTTTCAAATTAAGAAAATACAGACTACTCTAGAGGAAATGTAGGTGGATTAATGGAAGCTTTTCATCCTCCCAAAGAAGTTAAAGAAACAATTGATGATTCTGCGGTGCCAAAAGAAGAGGGCATATCAGAAAAATGGTTACGTGACAAAATCGATAGTTTGATTCCGTTGATACAAGAAAAATGGCCTAATATTGCACAACAAACTCTTGAGACTGCAAAAGGAAGTATTGATGATTTAGTTGGAGTAATAGCAAGTCATACTGGATCATCTGCTAGTGGTATTAAAAATCAATTATTTCAAATTATTGATTCAATTCAAGAAAATAATTGGGAAATTGCAGATAAAATAGAACCAATCGAAGGTCAATTAGAAGAGTTACTAGATGAACTGAATAGTACATTAAGGCCAAAAATAGAAACCCCAATTAGAAAAAAACCAATTTTATCTATTGCTATTGCTGCTGGTATAGGATTATTTATAGGTAGTTTAATTAATAGTAGAAATAAATAAATGGATAAACCCAAAAACAAAAACTTTGCTAATACAGCTTCAAGAATTTCTGCAATTGCAAGTTCTGTAATGGATTTACATGTCCGAATAGCACTTCAAGAAGTTGATAGAGAAAAGAGAAGATTAATTAGTGGGGGAGTATTTATTGCTATAGGTGGAATTTTATTATTAATAGTTTTAATTTCTATTCATATTATTTTTTATCTCACTCTTAATAAGTTTAATAATTGGGCCACAGAATATAATTTACTTTTAATAATATTTGTTGATTTATGTCTTGCAGGTTTAAGCTTAAAGCTTGGAGGAAAACTAGCAAAGGGACCTTATCTACCCCAAACACTAGAGGGTTTGGGTAAAACAACAAAAGCAGTATTAGGAAAAAAATAAATTATCTTATTAAATATTTAATCCATCTACAATCAAGACCTCCATTACTCACAGGTATTTTCAAAGAAGATTTCATTTTTAAATATCTTGTAAGTTTTGGATTCCCACTTAGTAACCAGAATTCCCAACCAGAAAAATTTCTCTTCAAAAATTCACCCATATCCTCATATAAATTAATTAATTCGTTTTCGTCACCTAGTTTTTTCCCATAAGGTGGATTACATAAAACTAATCCTTCTGTAGACGTAAATTGAATATTCTTAAAATCATCATTTTGTAATTCAATGTAATTATCAAGTCCTGCTAGTTTTATGTTGACTTTTGCTTGCTCAAAAACATCTTTATTAATCTCACAACCAATAATTTTTGATAATTTTTCAAAGGTAATAACTTTTTTCTGAGCCTTGTTTTTCTCTTCTAGATAAATATTTTTATTAAAATCGAGCCAATTTTCAAAAAGATAAAATTGCTGGAATTTAAGTGGAACTTTTAGAACTTGATTAATAGCTTCTATTAAAAAAGTTCCTGAACCGCACATAAGATCAACCAAAGGTTTAGTTCCGTTCCATTCAGTCATTTTTAATAATCCAGAAGCTAAATTTTCTTTAAGTGGAGCATTTCCAATAGCCGGTCTGTAGCCTCTTTTATGAAGACTTTCAAAACTACTCTGTAAGCTAAGAATCCCACGATCATTATTTAGATGTAAATGAATTACCAGATCAGGATTATCTAAAGAAATATTTGATCTATCATTCCAGACAGATTGTTGAAGATCTGTAATTGAATTTTTAACCTCAAGAGCAGTAAAATGAGAATGACTTAAAGATGAAGTTCTGCCGGTAACTTGAACATTGAATGTTTTGTTAGAGGGTAACCATTTTAACCAATCAAATGAATCTCTTACTCCCTCATATAATGAAAGCCTGTCATAGCAAACAAAACATGCCACTTCTCTATAAAAACGAAAAGCAACTCTTGAAAAAAAATGAATTCTGTAAAAAGTGGCATAATCACATTCAAAAGAAACTGATCTTTTGTAAGTATTAACATTGAATCCACCCAAATCAATAATTTCACTTGCTAAATATTTCTCTAAACCTTCAGGAGATGATGCAATTACATTCATATATATATTTAAAAAATTAATGAAATAACTATTCAATCCTCATTTTGCCTGCCAGAATATAAATGTCCAATTGGACTAGGTGATCTCAACCGATGTTTCGGACAGCGGTTCGATTCCGCTCAACTCCATTTTCTTTTGGGGTTGTAATGGTTTCGACGGGGCGTAAGGAAGATGACTGAAGCCTGCTCGGTTAGAGCAAAAACACAAACGCTAACAAAATCGTTAGTTTCTCTCGTCAAACAGCACCAGTTGCTGCTTGATCTCAAAGGAGATGGGGTGATATCAGCCTTATCAACCAAATGATCCAAGGAGCCTGGAAGGGCTCCACCATTTTAAACTGATCAAAATATAGTATTAGATAATTTGTTAATTTGTAAAATTTACTTCAAGAGAATGTATTAGAAATTATTTTTTGAATTTTATGAGTATAAATACTGAGAAGATTAGAAAAAAATTATTTTAACGTATTAAAAATTCTTACTTACAATGAGTACAAAAAATAACATCAATGACTTATTAATAAACCTTAAACCTAAAGTTTTAAGATTTACAGGCTCAAACTTCCCAACAGAACTTTGGAGCAATAATCAGATAAAAAAAAATAAAAAAATATCTGCATAAAAATTAATTAAATCCCTATTAGAAACTTGAAAAAGGATTACTTGGCATTTTTTTCAGACACTTTTTAGAGGCTTGTTGAAGCTTTTCAAATTCTTCCTTATTTAGGTTCCATTTAAAAACGTTGGATATATCAATAACTTGAGACTTTTTCCTCATTCCTACAAGTGGTATAGCCCCCTGATAACAGCACCAATTAATGGCCACTTGAGCTTGTGACACTGATCTTGAGATAGCAATCTTTTTAAGACATATCCTTAATTCAGTAGTTGATTTTTTATAGTTTCTAAAAATAAAATTTCGTAAAAAAGAATTTTGCTTGTCTTCATCTTTTTCAGGATCTATACAAAGTATTCCAAAAGATAAAGGACTATAAGCTAAAAAATCAATACCATTATCTTGACAGATTCTTTTTACGCTAGTCTGTTTGCGGAAATCTGGAGATAATAAAGAAAACTGGATTTGAACACTTTTAATTTTCTTATCTCTTTTTGATAAAAATTGAATAATTTTATTTAATCTTTGGGGCCCAATATTTGATAATCCAATTTTAAAATTAAAACCTTGATCAATTAAATCGCAAAGATTATTTAATAATTGTAATTCTTGCCAAGGATTGTATTTTGCAGTTGACCAATGTAATTGGACTATATCTAATTTATTATTTAATCTTTCTAAACTTTTGAGAAAGGGTTTTGTGAAGCCTTTATTACCAACTCTCCATGGATAAGGAGCAAGCTTTGTTGCTATTTGAATTCTTTTTTTTTGAAAAGAAGAAGTTTCTAGTAAAAATTTACCTAAAAGTTCTTCACTTCTACCATTAAGTTTTCCAGTTCCATAAGAATCTGCACTATCAATTAAGTTAAATCCTCTTTTTAAAGCTTCCTTATAAGTCTCACGTAAATCATCATCATTACTAGTTTTATAATCCCAAAAAATTTGATTTCCCCAAGACCATGTTCCTAATCCAATTCTTTTTTTCACTTACTGTTTTTTAAATTTAATTTTTAGATTACTTAAAACTATATATTCTACAAAAGATTATTTAGCAAATATAAGTTTTAAAACTTTTCAAATAATTACCTATTGACATTAAGAAATTATTCTCCAAAGTAAGGAAAATATTAGTAAAAAATTGTTTATTACTGTTTGTGGGCAAAAAGGAGGTGTTGCTAAAACTTGTACAAGTATTCACCTTGCAAGTGTATGGCATTCTGAAGGCAAAAAAGTATGTATAGTTGATGCTGACAAAAATAGATCAGCATTAGCCTACGCATCCAGAGGAAACCTCCCATTTCCTGTTTTTCCAGTTAGTTCTGCCGCAAAAGCCTCCAGATCTTCCGAAATTGTTATTACTGATGGGCAAGCAAGCAGTGATACAGAAGAACTTAAACATCTTGCATACGGATCAGATTTAGTAATTCTACCCACAACCGCAAAAGCAAGGTCTGTTGAATTAACTGTTGAATTAGCCAGCTTATTAAATACACTAAAAGTTAACCATGCAGTCGTAATAGTAAAAGTAGATTTTAGACAACAAAAAGCAGCTCAACAAGCTAAGGCAGCCTTAAAAAAATTCGGTCTACACGTTTTTGATACATTTATTCCTTTACTTTCAGCCTTTGATAAAGCAGAAGCTTCTGGAAACGCAGTATTTGAAGCAGTAGACGATTTAGGAAGATCAGATCCTCGTCGAATGACGGGCTGGTCTTCCTATTGTTCCATTGCATCTCAAATTCCATGCCTGATTTCGAAGCGCTCATCCGACACCAACAACTTAAACAACCAACAACTAATCAGCGCCTAAAAGTAGTTGATTCTCCTGATTTTGAAATAGAAAATGGAGAAGACTCACAAATCGTTCAACCCAAGATATTTAATTATTTTATTGGAAGTTTTATTGGTTCTGTAATAGGAACTATGTCAATCCTTTTTCTTTATATAAACGAATATTTACCAATTGAACTATTTAAAATTAAGTAGTGTACTCGCTATTGGTTTCCACGGACCTTCAAATCCATTGGTATCAATAGGTTTATGCCTTAAAAATTGGTGTTATACTAGTGTTATAAAGCAATTTCAATACTATCAAACCTACTGGTATCACTTAACTAGTGTTATAAAAGTGCTATAAGAGATT